>JAABRB010000168.1 GCA_011391185.1 Betaproteobacteria bacterium | reverse complement strand
GGCGCCAGGCGGCGCAGGCGGCCGCCAAAGTCCACGACAGCGAGCTGCAGCGCGTCGAGCTCGACCGGCAGATGACCGAAGCGCGGCTGCATTCTCTGCGCTCGCAGATCGAGCCGCATTTCCTGTTCAACACGCTGGCCAACGTGCAGGAGCTGTATCGCACGGACCCCGGGCGCGGACGCAGGATGCTCGCCAGCTTCGTGGCCTACCTGCGCACTGCGCTGCCGCAGATGCGGCACGACGAAACCACGCTCGCACAGGAGGTCGATCTAGCGCGCACATATCTGGACGTGCTGCAGGTGCGCATGGGCGAGCGGCTCAAGGTCCGCTTCGACGTTCCGGCGGAGTTCGCCGGGCTGGCGTTTCCGCCGCTCGCGCTCTCAACGCTGACCGAGAACGCCATCAAGCACGGGCTCAATCCGCTGCCCGAGGGCGGCGCGATCGAGATCGAGGCGCGTCGCGAAGGCGGCCGGCTCAAGGTGGGCGTCGCCGACACGGGCGCCGGGCTGCGGGCGAGCGGCGGTCCGGGCGCCGGGATCGCCAACCTGCGGGCGCGGCTGGCGGCGCTGTACGGCGGCGAGGGCGGCCTGACGCTGGAAGCGAACGTGCCGCGTGGCATCCGAGCCACGATTACCGTGCCCATTCGGGCTGCGCGTATCGGACAGGCGTGAGGGCTATCGTGGCGACGGCGAAGGCAGGGCGGTTCTGGGCAGCGCGCGCCGCCTGCGGTCTCGGTCTGGGCGCGATCGTGGCGGTGCTCGAGTTCGTCCAATACGCCCCCCTCATGGGCGAGGGCAGTGCGAGCGGACCGTTCGGACTCGTACTGCTGCTGCCGGCCTGGTGCGGGGAGTTCGTCATGCTGTCTTTGGCGGTGGGATATGCCGAGGTCCGCGCGCAGCCTCGCGAGCCCTCAGCGGCCGCGCTCGCGCTCGCAGTCGTGCTGGGCGCGTTCGCGAGTGCGCCGGTCTGGTATTCGGTGCTGGACGTCGTGCTGCGCGATCTGCTCGGCGTAGGCCTGTTCATCGACCACGTGGGACAGCCGGTCACGTGGGCGGGCTGGATTCTCTACCACGCCTGGATGATGATCTTCTTCGGCGGACTGGCCGTGGCAGTGGAAGCGTCCCAGCGCCGGCACGCGCGCATGCTGGCGGCGCTGCGCGCCGCCGAGCTGCAGCGCGCGGGCGCGCAGCGGCGGCTGGCACAGCTCAGCCTCGGGTCCCTGCAGGCGCGCATCGACCCGGAATTCGTGTTCCGGATGCTGTCCAGGCTCGAACGACTCTACGAGGCCGATCCCCCAGGCGCCGATCGCCTGCTGGACGAGCTCATCGTTTTCCTGCGCCGGGCGCTCGCCGATATGCAAGCCGCGCCACTGCGGGCGGCGTAACCTACCGTTCAACCCGCGGCGACGATCCGCTTGGGAGGAAACATGAGGAAATTGAAGCTGAATCGCAGACAGCTGCTGCTCGCCGGCCTGGGCGGGCTTGCCGCCCAACTCGGCGCTTCCGGCGCCGCGGCGCAGGACCCCGCCCGGGTGATGCCGCGGACCTACCGAGTCGTCCTCGAGAACGACAAGGTGCGCGTACTCGAATTCGTCGGCCGACCCGGCATGGGCATCTGCGGCGAGGGCATGCACTCGCACCCCGAGCGCCTGAGCATCGTAATGAACGGCTACCAGGCCCGGGCCACCAGGCCGGGCGCTCCCGACCGAGTGCAGGAGCGCAAGGACGGCGACGTATACTGGCGAGAGGCCGAGACGCACAAGGTCGAGAACATCGGCAAGACGAATTCCCGCGTGCTGATGGTCGAATTGAAGACTCCGACCGCGGGAAAGTGCTAGCTCGGCGCACACGATGCGCGCTCCGACTGCGATCCTCGCCGAAGACGAGCCGGTCCTGCGCACGCAGTTGCAGGATCTGCTTGGCAACGTCTGGCCCGAGCTGGAGATCGTCGCCATCGCCGAGGACGGCGTGCAGGCGATCGCGGCGCTCGAGCAGCACGCGCCCGACGTGCTGTTTCTCGACATCGAGATGCCCGGGCTCACAGGCCTGGATGTCGCGCACCGGGCGAGCAATCGGGTCCATGTCGTATTCGTGACCGCGTACCAGCAGCATGCCGTGGCGGCCTTCGAGGAGGGCGCGGTGGACTATGTCATGAAGCCCTTGAGCGCCGAGCGACTGGCCACCGCCTGCGATCGCGTCAAGCGCCGCCTGAGCGCGGCGCCCGCGAACCTGGAGAACCTGCTGCGCGCGCTCGCCACACCGTCCGCCCGGGGGCATTCGTATCTGCGCTGGATCAACGCGTCGATGGGGACCGACGTGAAGCTGATTACGGTAGACGAAGTGCGCTACTTCCAGTCGGACGCCAAGTACACGCGGGTGGTGACGGCGGCGGCCGAATCGCTGATCCGCAAGTCGCTCAAGGAGCTGCTGGACGAACTGGATCCGGCCCTGTTTTGGCAGATCCACCGCTCCACCGTGGTCAACGTCGGCGCCATCGCCGGGGTGTCGCGCGATTTCGGCGGCCACTTGATCGTCAAGCTCAAGGATCGCAATGAGACGCTGGCCGTCAGCCAGCCCTTCGCGCACCTGTTCCGGCTGATGTAGGGCAGGGGGCGCACTCGTCCAGCACCTTTCGCAGCTTCTCTGCCGGCACGTGCGGCTCGACGCCCGCGCGCTCGTTCTGCAGCAGCATCGGGGTACGCGAATCTCGCTCGCCCCAGCCGCGCTGCATCGCCTCGTCGAACTGGCCGAACGCGCAGGTCGTCAGCTGCATCGGCACGCCGACCTCGCGCGCCAGCGCGAGCGCGAGCGACAGGTCCTTGTGCGCGAGCCTGAGCGCGAACCCCGGGCGGATCGTTCAAGCAGAGCGTGCATGCGGCCCACGGCGCTGCCCTTTCAAATGCTCAGCAAGTTTTGGGAGATTCCGTATCGTCACCCCCACTTTCTGTTCGGCGACTCGAAGCTCGTACACCTTTTGCAGGTTCAGCCAGAATTCGGCGCTGGTCCCGAAGAAATGCGCCAGGCGCAGCGCGCTATCGCCGGTAACTGCGCGCTGGCCGTTCAGGATTCCGGTGATCCGGTTGGTCGGCACCTTGAGCTGCCGGCCAAGCTCGGCAGCGCTCATGCCGAGTTCCTTGAGTTGTTCGGCGAGGTGTTCGCCGGGATGGATAGCGGTGCGTGCCATGCTTTGTTCCCTCAGTGATAGTCCACGATCTCAACGTTGACCGGACCAGGCGACCCGCTCGGCCATTCGAAGCAGATTCGCCATTGGTCGTTGATCCGGATGCTGTACTGCCCCTTCCGATCGCCCTTCAAAGACTCCAGCCGGTTGCCGGGCAAAACCGCGAGATCCCGGACCGTGGTCGCCGCTTCGAGTTGATCCAATTTCATCTCCGCCTGGCGCGAGAAGCCCGAAAACGACTTTACGAGCTTGCCTTCAGCGAACTCGCGCGTGCGCTTGTCTCTGAAGCTCACGATCATGGGGCCAGCATAGTCTTCGCTTAGCCATTACGTCAAGCGTAACGATGGGGACGGCCACGGTAACCCGGCATGGCGCGCGACGGCTGCTAGCAGCGCTAACGGCGGCAGGGCAATTCCCGGTCGAAATTTGCCGGAACTCTTCAGAGACGCATCGGTCAGACGTGTGATTACACAGGTGGCTCCTTCAGCCCGCGTGATGCCCGTCAGCGCATCGCCTGCTCGCAAGAGCGCCCAAAACCGGCCTGATCTCCAGAATGCCGGTGGCCGCGAGGCTGGAGATGACTGTCAGTTGCCATGCGCCGCCCGGGCGACTTCCGCCGGGTTCACTGCGCCAAGGTTCCCCGCTTTACTGCAGCAATGGTCTGCCCAGTCGCATCGTCACTACGGGCGTCGCCGGTAGTGACGATGCGCGCAATGCCCCAGCCGACAAGGACTTTTCTGTCGCTGGCGCACGTGACGACCCCACGTGACGGGCTCCCTGACTCGTCGCCAACCTCTGGATCGCGCAATGTGATCCGTCTTCACGCCCGCTGCCCGCCGGCGCAGTGCAAAGCCGCGCCGAAGAGGCGCCCCACCGAGCCCTGGGTCAATGGCTCATCTCGATGGACCGGCTTCCTTGCCAAGTCGCGGTGCCCCGCGATCGGGGTTCGCGCGTTTGCGTCCGGATGAGACTGGAGCGCAAAGCCGTGTTGCGCGCCGCGCCGGCGCACACGGTCCAGTACGAGCGGCGGCGGCCGGAAGAGACGATCCTGCATTGCCTGGTGCGGGAATATCTCGAGACGTTCCGCGCGCAGGTCGAAGCCAGGACCGGCACGCGTCTGCCTGAGTTTGTCAAAGACGAGTTCGATGCTTTTCTCGAATGCGGCATTCTGGCGCACGGATTTCTGCGCGTGCGCTGTGCCGACTGCGCACACGACAAGCGGGTGGCGTTTTCCTGCAAGCGGCGCGGCGATGCGGATTAAATGCGGCCCCTCATGCGGCGCGCGGCGCATGGCGCAGAGCGCCGCGCATCGGGTCGATCAGGTCATCCCGCGGGTGCCGGTCAGGCAATGGGTGCTGTCGTTTCCGATCCCGCTGCGTGTTCTGTTCGCGGCGCACCCCGGGTTGCTCGCGCCGGTGCTGCGCATCATCCACTGGGCCATCGCGAGCTTTCTGCTCAAGCAAGCGGGACTGAAACGGTGCGTGGCTGACACCGGCGCAGTCACGCTGATACAGCGCTTTGGTTCAGCTGCCAACTTGAACATCCATCTGCATGGTCTGGTGCTCGATGGGGTTTATCGGAACACGGAGGGCGAACCGGTCTTCCAGGAAGCGCGCGCCCCCAGCCGCGATGAATTAGCGGGTTTGCTCGACAAGATCATCGCGCGCCTGCTGAAAATGCTGACCCGCCAGGGCTATCCGGTCGAAGAGCAGGGCATGACCGACATCGCCGACATGGATACGGATAATCCGTTGGCGTCATTGCAAGCGGCCGCGTGGCCTTGCAGGCCGCGCCGGGCCAGTGACCCGGCTCCTCGCCAGGCACAAACAGTCCACCGGACTGTTTGAGTCCGGGCTCGGCCTATCGCATCGCGCTCGGCCCGGCGATACAGTCGCGCATGGAGAAAAAGGTGGTTTGAATTTCCTACGCGGATCTTTCCGACGCTGATCCGGTTCGACGCGGTTTATGTCGGGCACTTCAAGTGCAACCGGCGACGCATTGACGACTATCACAACCTCTCGAACTACCTGCGCGAGCTCTACCAGGTGCCGGGCGTGGCGGATACCGTCGACATCGCCTACTACAAGCGGCACTACTACATGAGCCACGAGAACATCAACCCGACGCGCATCGTGCCGGCGGGCCCGGCGCTCGATTTCACGCGTCCGCACGATCGCAGGAAGTAGGCGCGCCGGTCGCGCGCGTCAGACTCCGGCAAGCTGCGGCAGGACCATCGTCGCGAGACTCAGCACCAGGAAGAACCCGCACATGTCGGTGACCGTGGTCAGGATCGGACCGGAGGCGACCGCCGGATCGACTCCGATGCGCTTCAGCACGAGCGGCACGGTGCCGCCGAGCGACACCGCCACCATGGTATTGATGGCGAGCGCGGCACCCACGACGAGTCCCAGCCAGTAGTTGTCCTTCCACAGCCAGGCCACCAAGCCGAGCAGTATCCCGAGCGCGATGCCGTTCAGGACGCCGACCTTGATTTCCTGGATCCAGACGCGCACCACCTCGAACGGCTTGACGATGCCGAGGGAGAGCTCGCGCATGCTGACCGCGACCGCCTGATTGCCCGAGCAGCCGCTCATGTCCGAGACGATCGGCAGGAACACGGCCAGCGCGATCGCCGCGCTCAGCGTATCGAAGTAGAGGGCGATCACGCTCGCCGCGATGATGTTGAGGAC
Source organism: Betaproteobacteria bacterium (assembly GCA_011391185.1). Next base: position 1,654 of record JAABRB010000168.1, on the reverse strand, counting down.
GATGTTCAGGCTCAGCCAGGAGAGCCGGCGCCGCGAGCGGGTCAGTACCGGCAGCGAGCGGATCTCGTCACCGCCGATGATGCCCTTCGATTTGGCGTACTCCGCGTCCGCCCGGTTCGCGATGGCTTCGGCGACCTCGTCCCGGCCCACCACCCCGACCAGCCCCTGGCGCTCGTCGACAACCGGCACCGCCTGGAACGCATAACGCTCGAAGAAGGTCTCCAGCTCGTCGAGCGTCGCCTCGGCGCGCACGAAGAGCGAGGATTTGAGTATCGCGGCCAGCGGCGTGGAACGCCGCGCGAGCACCAGGTCGCGAAGATCGAGCACGCCGATGAGCTTGCCTGACGCGGACACGGCATACACGTGCGCATCGTGTTCCGAATCCTCGCGTTCGTCCGCACGCTTGCTGAGATCGTTGATGACGTCGCCTACGAGCGCGGTTTCCCCGTAAGCGAGGTAATCGGTCGACATCAGGCCGCCGGCGACATCCGAGTCGTACCGGATCAGCCGCCGGACATCGGCCGCGTCCTCGGGAGTCATTTCGGCGAGGATCGCCTCGGCGTCGGTCTCGTGCATGTCCGCGATCACGTCGACCTGATCGTCGACATCCATCTCGCTGAGAATCGAGGCCGCATCCTTGGCGGGGAGCTGCTCGATCAGGTCGGACGCATGCTCGTCAGGGATTTCCTCGATGAGGCCCGCCGCGCCTTGCGGCGAGAGCGTCGTCAGCACCTTTTCCCGTTCCGCGGGTTCGAGACGGAGGATCGCCCGGAACGCCTCGCTCGGACCGATGCGATCGACAAACGCTTCGAGACCCTTCGCATCCCCCGCGGCCGCGAGTTGCGCGAGCATCTCCCAGGTCTCCGGCGCATTTTCCTGCTGTTCGGTTTCCGTTTCCATCGTTGTCCGCTCCGGTAAGGCGGCCGCGCTTTGCGCAACGCAATCGGTCGTGTTTACTATGCCCGGACCGGAAAAGATAGCCCCGCGGCGGCACGCTGCACGCCCGGCCACGCGGCGGGCGAATCGCAACGGGCCGGGCTGCGCAGTAAGATCGGAACATCGCAGCCCCGGTACGACACCAGGCCGACCGATCAGGAGCGCTCTCATGGCAGCCGCAGCGGCACACAGGGTTTTCATCGCAGGCGTCGGCATGATCCCGTTCACCAAGCCGGGGGCGAGCGAGCCCTACGACGTGATGGGGGCAAAGGCCGCGCGCGCGGCGCTCGCCGACGCCGGGATCGATTATCCGGACGTCCAGCAGGCGTACGTCGGCTATGTCTACGGCGATTCGACCAGCGGGCAGCGGGCGCTGTACGAGGTCGGCATGACCGGCATCCCGATCGTCAATGTGAACAACAACTGCTCGACCGGGTCGACGGCGCTCTTTCTCGCGCGCCAGGCGGTGGAGAGCGGCGCGATCGACTGCGCACTGGCAGTGGGCTTCGAGCAGATGGCGCCGGGCGCGGTCGGGGTCCACTTCACCGACCGCCCGAGTCCTTTCGACATCTTCGACCGCGAGACCGACGCGCTGGTCGGCCAGCCGGACGTGCCGCTCGCGATCCGCTATTTCGGCGGCGCCGGACTCGCGCACATGGAGAAGTACGGCACCGGGCTCGACACGTTCGCCAAGGTGCGCGCCAAGGCGAGCCGCCAC
>JAABRB010000167.1 GCA_011391185.1 Betaproteobacteria bacterium | reverse complement strand
GCCTTTGCTCAAAGGTGACGCGTTCTCGGGGAGTGTGTTCGTGTTCCTGTCGCGCCGGCGCGAGAAGGTGAAGATTCTGTGGTGGGACCGGCACGGCTTCTGGCTCGCCTACAAGCGCCTGGAGCGCGGGCGCTTTCCGCGACCGGAAGTGCTTGCCTCGCGCGCACTCAGCGTCGCGGAACTCTCGATGTGGTTGGAAGGCGTAGACCTCGCGCGTACGCGAAGGCTCGCACCCGTGAGTGCATCGCGCGTGGCGTGAGCGACGCGATTTCACTCTGAGAAATCGCGCGCGTATCGTCAACCCACGCCGTGTGCAAACGTTGATTGAGGTATGCGTTCGCAGCCCTTGATCGACATCGAATCCCTGCCCGACGATGTCGCGCTTCTGAAGACGATCCTCCTCGAGCGCGATCAAACGATCGCGCAACTCGCCGCACAACTGGAATCGCTGCATCAGCAGTTTCTCGCCTTGCGCCGAGCGCACTTCGGCGTGAAGAGCGAGCAGCTCGCCGGCCAGGCGGAGCTCTTTGCCGAGCCGGTGAGCTTGCCGGTTCCTCCGGTTGCGACCGAGACCATCACCTACGAGCGCGAGCGGCGCGGGCGCCCGGTGCTGCCGAAAGATCTTCCGCGCGTGCGCCTTGTCACCGACCGGCATAAAGGAGCCGGGGATGATCGGCGTAATGGAGCCAGTTCTGGGTGAGTAGAACGGACATCCCGGCGGGGTCAAGAATGCGTGGTTTTGGAGTTGTTTGCAACCCTCGATTTGGTGTTGGCGGGGCCGAGCTTCGGTGCGCGATAGGACTGGCCGTCGAGCACGAGGCAGTAGGCGTTGTGGCGCAGCCGGTCGAGCGTTGCCGAGGCCAAGAGCCGGTTGGCGGGGAAGGCCTGGTCCCACTCGGTGAAGTCGAGGTTGGAGGTGACGACGGTGGTGACCTGCTCGTAGCGCTCGGCGATGAGATCGTGAAGGTCTTCGTCCGCGGGCGGGCGAAGCGGTTTAAGGCCGAAGTCATCGATGATCAAGAGTGGCACGCGCGCGAGCGAAGTGAGCTTCCGGTCGTAGCCGCCGGTGGCACGCGCGGAATTCAGGCTCGCGGTGAGCTGGGCGCAGGTGCCGAAGACGACATCGACGCCTTGGCGCACGGCGCAGTGCCCGAGGGCTTGCGCCAGATGGCTCTTGCCGGTGCCGCAGGGTCCGACGATGAGCACGGGGGCGCGCTCGCCCATGTAGCGGCCGGTAGCCAGGTCGTGCACGAGGGCGCGGTTGACGTTGGGCAGGCGCTCGAAGTCGAACTGATCGAGCGTCTTGGTGGCGCGAAACGCGGCGCGCCGCAGACGCAGGGCGAACTTCTTCTGCTCGCGCCGGGCGACCTCGTCCTGGATCAGCAGCGCGAGGAACTCGGTGTAGGCGAGTTTCGCCTCGATCGCCTGGCGGTTACGCGCTTCCAGCGAATCGAGGATGCCCGACAGGCGCAGCTGCTTCAGGTAGGGCGAGAGTTCGGGTACGGGGTTCATGCTTGGGTTCTCCTGGGGTTGAGGATGATGGGACAGCACGGACGAAGGGTTATCCACGGCGCGACGCGCGGCGCCTCAAACGCGAAGAGCGCGGCGCGCGGTGGGTAACCCGGGGAACACGGTTTCGGTGCGGCAGGTGCTCATCGGTGTCAAAGAGGCTTTGGGCGTCGCGCGCGAAGCGCGCGGCGCTCGCATACGGGGATGCAGGCTCGCTTGCCGAGGGCAGCGGCAGCGCGTCGTAGCCGCCGACGAGGATGTTCTTGACGCTGCGGTACTGGAGCGTGGCGTGATACAGAGCGCGTGCGCAGGCCGCTTCCAACCGCTCGGGGCCGTAGGGCTTGGCAAGCCGCAGCAGCCCTTGGGCGGCGCGCAGGCGCTCGACGATGCGGTCGCTGAGCAAGCGCGAGATGAACTCGGCGCACGCGGGACCCACGGCGGCGGCTTGCCTTGCGCACCAGGTGCGGTCCTGCAGGAAGAACGTTTGCGCCTCGGGCGGCAGGTGCGCGGTGACGGTGAGGCGCTGGCCAGGTTTGCGCCCACGGGGATGCGTGGCCACGAGCCGATAGTCCTCGAAGATCGACACCGAGCCGTCGGTGGCGCGCAACCACAGGCGCTTGCCGACAAGCGTGAAGGGCACGGAATACAGAACCCGCTCGTGCTGCACGTGACAATCGCGGTGCACCGTGAGGCCGTGCCAGCTGCCCAGATCCGGGGCGATCGCCGGAAGCGGTCTCATGAGCGGCTTCTCCAGTTCGAAGCGCTCAAGCGGGCGCTCGCGCGTCGTGCCGTGGATGCGCACACCCGCTTGTTCCATCACCCAGCGTCGGCCTTGCGCGTTCAGATCCACGAGATCACGGAAGCTGCGGGTGGGAAGGAAGTTCCCCTTCACGTACTTGACCCCGGCTTCCACGATGCCCTTCTTCTGCGGATCGGCGGGCGGACACGGATCGATTCGAAAGCCGTAGCCCTCGGCGCATTCGGCGTAGGCGCGCTGCACGAGCGGATCGTGGATGCACGCTCGCGTGATCGCGCACTTGGGGTTGTCGATGTTATGTAGCCGTCGCCGTTATGTAGCGGACGGAAGGGCCGCTGAGGGGAAACGACCGGTGGAGCGCGAACTCGCGGCAACATAATTAGCTACAGTGAGTTCAACCACGCGAGGAGTTGTTTGTCGTCCTTCCAGGCTACATTGCCGCGGCCTCCCCCCAAACCACCCGAAGCGGGCTCACAGGCACGTAATGCAGCAGCCTTGGCGCGCAGGGTTAATTCGGCATAACGGTTGGTCGTGTCGAGACTGACGTGACCGAGCCATCCGCGAATCACGTTGACCTCGACGCCCGATTCCAGCAAGTGCACGGCGGCGGTATGCCGAAAGAGGTGCGGCGTAACGCGTCGTGGTTCAGCGCCAGAGGTATCCCACGGGGCACCGTGTCGCCGGACGATCTTGTAGATGCCGTGGCGGGTGAGCGCGATGTTGCGACCGGTGCAGAACACCGGTTGCGTCGGCACCACCGCAGGTCGGCGTTCGACGAGCAGCTGACGGAGATGGTTGACTGTCTCGTTCCACAACGGGCATATCCGCCATTTGTCACCTTTGCCGTGCAGATGTACTTTGGCTGGCGGGTCCATATCCAGATGTTCGACCCGAACGTCGGCGGCTTCCTGAACGCGCGCTCCGGTGTTGTAGAGAAACAGCAGCAATGTCCGATCGCGTATCGCGTGGCGCCCTTGGCGCGGTAATTGCCGCAGGAGCGCGCTGATCTCGGTCTCTTCAAGATAGTGCGTGGCTGGCAGGGGTGTGCGTTTCACCGGGATCGCGGCGACCTGCTGGCAGGCGGCGAGGGCCTCGGGCACGCGCAAGGCGAGATAGGTAAAGAACGTATTGAGCGCGGCCCGGCGCTGATTGCGCGTGCGCACATGGTTGCCCCGGTCCCGCTCCAGGTGTTGCAGGAAGCAAAGCACCCGATCGAAGGTAAGATCTTGAAGTGACAAGCGCGCAATCGGTTGCCGCGTCTGGTTGGCCATGAAGCGCAAGAACAACCGCACCGTGTCACGGTAGCTGCGGATGGAGGCCAGACGGAGCCCTTTCTGGACGGCGAGATGGTCAGCGAAGAACGACTGCACCAACGGACCAAGGTTGGGTGTCATGTCTGCAATGCCTCCCTGAGTGCCGGCGTGGCGAAAGCCTCGAAGCGGCGATTGGCCTCCTCCAACAGTGGTTGCGTCGTCGTCAGGTATACCGCCGTCGAGTTGACATCGACATGGCCCAGAAACGTGGCGAGCGCCAGCAGATGTGCCTGAGGATCCGCCCCGCTGCGATACCAGCGCAGAAGGGTTCCGACGGCGAAGGAATGGCGAAGGTCGTGCAGGCGGGGTGGTGAACAGCCGGGCGGCACTGCGAGCGCCAGTTGCGGGACCAGTTGATGAAACGTTTGACTGACAGTGCCGGGATTGATAGCACGTCCGCCGCGCAGTGCGAACAGGGGCGCGTCAGGTGTGCCATTGCCACCCAACTGCGTCTTGCATTGAAGGTACGCCTTCAGCCGCTCTGCCAGTTTCGGGCCGAAAGGCACCAGACGACTCTTGTAGAACTTGGTCTCCCGGATCACCAGCAAGCGCCGTTCGAAGTCCACGTCCGAAACCCGAAGCCGGCAGACTTCGCCCACCCGCAGCCCCAGCCCGTAGAGGATCGCGAGCAGCGCATGATAGGTTTGGCCGCGCTGGACGGTGCCGCCCTTGTCGGGAAGCGTCTGTACCAGGTCGAGCAGACGGCGCGCGTGGACGGCGTCGAAGATAAACGGCTGTCGCTGGTAGGTTCCGCGTCGTGGGCCCGACTGGACCGGGGTCCGATCGAGCCGGCCTTGCCCGACGAGCCATGCGAACAGGCGGCCGAGCGTGCAGCGCAAGTGGTTGTAGCTGCGCGGGTGCGGGCGCGGCCGGGAAGTCAGAAACCGATCGATCAACTCGGCACTTACCTCGGACAGGCCGGTGACGTGATGTGCAACCAGATAAGCGTCGAAGAGTGCCAGCGTATTCTCCTCCACGTCGTAGCGTCGCCCAAGCGCGCGCTTGTGGGCGATAAATTGCTCGATGTCGGAACCCATTACGCTGCAGAAACTGCGATGGCAGGCATTCATAGCACCTCCTCGCCATCACCCAGCGCAACTTGACGTAGCGTTTCGATGGCAACTTTGCCGTAGATCTGGGTCGACCGTGCGTTGTGATGCCCGATGTAATCGCCGATGTGCTTGAGCGAGAAGTTGGCGTTGATCAGGCGCTGAACGCAGCTATGCCTGAGGGTATGCGAACCAGGACGGGGAACCGAGATTCCGGCTTGCCGAATGTAATGCCCAGCGCGCGTGGCAACGGCAGCCGGGCTGATCGGGACGAGCGGTGCCATCGCGCGCAAGAACACTTCGCGATCGTTGCTGGCTGGGCGGCCGTTCTTCAGGTAATCGACAATCGCCGTGCCGACGAAAGTCGACAGCGGATAGGTGGTTGAGTTACCAGCCTTGCGCTCGCGGATCCTCAGGCGCTCATTGCGCCAGTCAATGTCATCAAGCGTAAGCGCGGCGACTTCGCACCCTCGGAGCCCGTAGGTAGCCAGCAACAGCAGCATGGCGTAGTCCCGCTTCCCGCACGGAGAACGCCGATCGATTCCGGATAACACCTGTTCAACCTGGTCCCATGCAATGGAGCGTGGGATTCCGGACAGTCGGTAGGACTGCGGGAATTCGATGACCGAGCTGAAGTCCTTGGCCAGCACTCCTTCCCGATAGAGGTAGCGCACAAAGACCCGCAGGGTGCCACAGGCGTTGCGCAGCGTCGTCCACGAAACGCGGGGACCGTAAGCGGTGACGAACCCGCTCAGCACCGTCGGGGAGAGATGGGCAGGATCCCTCAGTCCCATCCGCCCGAGGTAAGCAGCGAATCGACCCAGGTAAGATCCGTAGTGATCCAGCGAATTCGGCCGGAGTCCCTTCTCGTCAGTGAGGTAGGACATGAACCGCGGGGCCTGAGTTTCGAACGGATTGAGCGGTCGATGGCGGCGACCGGCACTGACGTATCCCGGCACGACCAGACTCAGCATTTGCTGGACGGCATTGCGAACCACCTCGCCGGCCTTCTTGCGCTTCCGTGTCGGACGCCGACCTGGCGCGTGCTGAGACAGCCACGTTTCTACGAACGGCTCGACATGTTGGGGCAGCTGCGCAAGCTCGGCCGCACCCCGTGCCTTCGCGAATTCGCCGAACGCAACGAGGAGCGGAATGCGGCGTGATACCGTCTTGCCCGCATGCCGTCTCTCCTCGAGCCAGCCGACATATTGTTCGATCGCCGGAGCGATCCAAGACGACCGGATGCGGTCAACCGTAACGGGACGAACATAGTAGCGCTCGAGCATGACAATCTCCTTGGAGGAAGGGGAGATCACCATGCCACGCAGACACGTTATGTTGCCATGGCCGCGAGCGCCAGTGACGAAGCACGGCCGAGATTCCCGCAATCGGCTACATAACGGCGACGGCTACATAAGCTCGATTATGTTGCCGGCAACATAATCGATGATCAGGCGCTCGGGGACCGCCCCGAACCACTCGAAGGCGCGTCGGTGGCACCCGAGCCAGGTCGGCACGCTCTGGTCCCAGACGAATTCGACGTACTGGTGGCGCGAGAAGCACAGCGTCATCACGAAGCACCAGGTGCGCCGCAGCTCACCCGTGGCCGGATCGAGGAGCACGGGCCCGGTGCCGAAGTCGACCTGGCCGGCCTCGGCCGGGGTAAACACCAGCGGCACCGTCGCATCGGGCGGCAACGCCGCGCGCAGCGCCGCGAGCAGGCGGCGCACCGCAGAATAGCTCCCGACAAAGCCGTGCTCACGCCTGAGCGCGGCGTGGATGGCCACCCCCGAGACGCCCTGCGCGAACCAGCGCTCGACGATCACGCGATGAGGCTCGAGCCAAGAGATGGTGGAGGCCCCCCGCCGGTGCGTCCCCAGGGCGGCCGCGATCTCGGCGTCCTCGGGCAGCGCCGCCGCCGCATCGAGCCAGCCGCGTTCAATCGCCAGAGCGCGCAGCTCCGCGGCCTTGCGCCGGCCCATCAACCGCGCGCGCTTGATGTGGCGGTCGGAATCTCCCTGGCGCATGCGCACCAGGACCTGCCTGTACTGAAACATCTCGAATCTCCTGCGGCTCATCGCCATTCCCCCGGGACAAAAAGCCCGCAGGGTAGCCGTGCCGCGTCAATCCGAGATGCCCGTCCCCTCCCTCAAACTGGCTCCAATATGCCGATCATCGACTGGCTCCATTACGCCGATCCGGCGCTGGCTCCAATATGCCGATCATCAGCTGGCTCATTTATGCCGATCACGAAATGGCTCCAATATGCCGGTCGGTGACACGCCTTGACTACGACCTCACCGAGGCCGAGAAGACGGCCTTCGATGATCTGGTGCGCATCGGCGAAGAACGAAGCGAGACCCTGGACTACATCCCCGCGAAGCTCCAGGTGATCGAGCATGTGCGCGCCAAGTACGCGGCCACGCGCAAGAGCGACGGCGGCCGTACGGTGGTGGCCGCGGCGATGCCGGCAGCGCCCCTGCCCAAATCGAACGCCAGCCCGAATCTGCTCTCGCACGTGCTGGTCTCCAAGTACGCCGATCACCTGCCCTTGAACCGCATCGAAGGGATCTTCCGGCGCGAAGGCGTGGAGCTCGCCCGCTCGACTTTGTGCGATTGGGTGCTCGGCTCCACGGAGCTGCTTGCCGTGCTGTACGAGGCAATCAAGGCGCACGTACTCGCCGCTCCCAAGATCCACGCCGATGACACGCTCATGCCGCTGCAGGATCGCAGCCGCAACCGCACCGTGCAGGCACGGCTGTGGGCCTACCTCGGGGCGGGGGCCCAGCTCGATGACAAGGGACAGTGGATCGAACATCCGAGGGCGGTGTTCTACGAATTCACCGACAACCGCCGCGGCGAGCACGTCAGCCGGATGCTCCGGGACTACTCGGGTTACCTCCAGGCC
>JAABRB010000166.1 GCA_011391185.1 Betaproteobacteria bacterium | reverse complement strand
AGATCGCGGGCCACCTGCTCAAGATGAAGCCGGAGGAGCTCGATCTCGTCGAGAGCAAGATCGTCCGGCGCGGCACCTCCGAGAGCCTCATGCCGCTCTACGAGCTGACGCGCATCGTCTACTACCGGACCTCCGATCTTCCGGACGACGTGCAGCCGGAGCTCGTCGTGACGCGTCACTTCCGCGTCAAGGACTATGCTTTCGTTTTCACCAACGGCGTGCAGGGCTCGTACCTCGAGATCGACACCGACACCGGGTTCGTCCGCCTGCTCAAGCACTGGTGCGTGGAGGACTGCGGCCGCGCGATCAATCCGAAGCTCGTGGACGAGCAGGTCTACGGCGGCATCGTGCAGGGCATCGGCGGCGCGCTCTACGAGCACTGCATCTACGACGAGCGCGGGCAACTCCTCACCACGACCATGGCCGATTACCTCGTTCCGATGCCGGTCGAGATGCCGGAGATGGTGGTCGGCCACGTCGAGACGCCCACCCGGACGTCCGCGCTCGGCGCGAAGGGCGCCGGCGAGGCGGGCACCGGCGGCGCGCCGGCGGTCATCCTCAATGCCATCAACGACGCCCTCGCGCCGCTCAAGACCAAGGTGAACACGCAGCCGACTACACCGGAAGTGCTGCTGCGGGCGCTCGGGAAGATCTAGGCGTTGGCAGGAGCGATGGTTCACACCCCTCCTCTCCGAGGAGGGGTGGCGCGGAGCGCCGGGGTGGTGTTCCAGAATCTATGCAGAAAGGGTGTTGTACAGCGCCGGCCCGAAGCCTCAACCACCCCGGCTGCTTCGCAGCCACCCCTCCTTGAAAAGGAGGGGAAGGAACCGAACACCGACCCCACGTCGGCCGTGACAATCACTGATCGGAGGAAGCAATGAGCAACTGGAAGGATATTCGCGTGTGGACGCGCGAGGACATGATGAAGCGCGTGGCGCGCTTCAAGGACCTCAAGGGCTCGGACGGCGGGTTGCCCGACAGCGACGTGCCGGAATGCCGGCGGACGCTCTTCGCGGTGATCGGGTTCCAGCCTCCGTCGGAGAAGCAGAACGAGGCCACGACGTCGCCGGTGGGCGACGACGCGTCGGCCATGCCGGCGATCCCGATTGCCGAGGGATTCAACCTCGGTTATTGCAAGGCGCTGCCCGGCAAAGGCCCCCTGATGCACAACCACGACACGAACGAGACGTTCATCGCGATGACCGGCCGCTGGCGGTGCGAGTGGAACGAGGGCGACGCGATCGAGGGGGTCGATCTCGAGCCACTCGACGTCATCTCGTTCCCGACCGGCGTGGCGCGGCGCTTCATGAACGTCACCTACGACGAGCCGGACCGGGAGCATGTCCTGATGTTCGTGATCGGCGGCAACGAACCGCAGGCGGAGTTCACCCCGGAGGCGATGCAGCGCTGCGAGGCGTGGCAGGCGGAGAAGGCCGCCCGGCGCTGATCGGAGCCCGAACCACCCCGCCGCCTTCGGCGGCACCCCTCCTTGAAAAGGAGGGGAAAAAAACCGGCAGCACGCGGGCGCAGTCCCTGGTCGCCGCCCGGCGGCGGACTGCGCTACAATTTAGCGATAGATAAATAAAGGCCGGGCCAGGAGGAGCAAGTGTCCCAATACCTCGTCGGAATCGACATCGGCGGGACGTTCACGGACTGCGTGATCGTCGACGACCGCGGCAAGATGCTCTCGACGAAGGTGCCGTCGACGCCGAAGGACTTCGCGGAGGGCATGATGGACGCCCTGCGGGTCGGGGCCGAGAAGCTCGGACTCGAGCTCGGGGCCTTCTGCCGCCAGATCCGGTTCCTGTCGCACGGCACCACGGTTGGCACCAACACGATCATCCAGAACCGCGGCGCCAAGGTCGGTCTGATCACGACCAAGGGCCACGAGGACGCGATCCACATCATGCGCGGATCGCGCGGCTACACCGGGCGCGACATCCGCAAGGTGGTGCACTTTCCCGAGACCCAGAAGCCGGCACCGATCGTGCCGAAGCGTCTCATACGCGGCGTATCCGAACGGGTCGACTGCTTCGACGAGATCATCGTCCCGCTGAACGAGGCGGAGGCCGAGCGCGCGATTCGCGAGCTGGTCGATCTCGGCGTCGAGGCGATCGCGATCTGCTTTCTGTGGTCGTTCCGCAATTCGCGTCACGAGCGGCGCGTGGCGGAGATGGTAAGGGCGATCGCCCCGAACGTCTACGTGACCTGCTCCGTGGAAATCGCCCCGCGCTGGGGCGAGTACGAGCGCGTGACCGCCACCGCGTTGAACGCGTATCTCGGTCCGATCCTGACCGGGTACGTGGCGCGGCTCGAGAGTGCGCTCGCCAAGCTCGGTTACAAGCACGGCCTGCAGATCGCGCAGTGCGGCGGCGGAACGATCTCGGTCGCGCGCGCGCAGGAGGCGCCGCTGCTCACCCTCGATTCAGGCCCGGTGGCGGGCGTTACCGCGTCGAGCTTCCTTGGCGAGGCGATGGGCGACAAGCACATCATCACGACCGACATGGGCGGGACGTCTTTCGACGTGTCGATCATCTACGACGGCAGGCCCGCGTACTCGTTCATCAGCAACACCCACCAGTACGAGTACTTCCTCCCGAAAGTGGACCTGCAGGCAATCGGATCCGGCGGCGGAAGCCTGGTGCGCGTCAATCCGACCGCGGGAACGATGACCGTCGGCCCGGACAGTGCCGGCGCCTTCCCCGGACCGGTCTGCTACCAGCGCGGCGGCGAGATCCCGACCGTCACGGATGCGCAGCTCGTCCTCGGCTATCTGGACCCGGACGATTTCGCGGGCGGCCGGATGAAGCTCGACCGCGAGGCGGCGCTGCGCGCCGTGGGCGCGATCGCGAAGCAGCTCAAGATGGATGTCACCGAATGCGCGGCGGGAATCTGCCGTATTGTTGAACTGCAGATGGCCGACATCATCCGGAAGGTCACGGTCGAGAAGGGCTTCGACCCGCGCGATTTCGTCCTGTACGCGTTCGGCGGCGCCGGCCCCGCCCACGCGGGCGTCTTCGCGAAAGAACTCGGCATCAAGAAGGTGATCATCCCGCAGCGCGAGGTTGCGTCGACCTGGTGCGCCTTCGGCGCCGCGGCGGCCGACGTCCTGCACATCTACGAACACACGGAAATCATGGCGACGCCGGTGCCCGCCGCGCGTGTCAACGGCAACTTCACGAAGCTCGAAGCCGAGGCCCGCAAGCGCATGGCCGAAGAGGGCATCGCACGGACCCATCAGACGTTCGAGTTCTCGCTCGATGTCCGGCACAAGGGCCAGATCAACGAGGTCGAGGTGCCGATCACGGGCAGCAAGCTTGCGACCGGCTTCGAAGTGAAGCTGCGCACCGATTTCGTCGCGCGCTACGAGCAGCTCTACGGTCGCGGCGCCGCCCTCCCCGGCGCGCAGCTCGAGATCGTCACGTTTCGCCTTCGCGCCCGGGCGCTCACGCCGCGCCCGAAGCTCGTCAAGGCGAAGAAGCTGTCCGCGACGATCCCGCGCGCGGCGGCACGCGCGCCGCGGGACATCTACTGGTCGGATCTCAAGCGCAAGCGGAAGACGCCGGTCTTCGACGGCGAGCGGCTGGTGCCGGGCAACCGCGTGAACGGGCCCGCGATCGTCGAAACCGCCGACACCACGGTGGTCGTGCATCCCGGACGCCGCCTGCGCGTGGATGGCCACGGAAATTTCGAAATGACGTTCGCTAAGTGAGGAATTCGGCCCATCCTCGAATGCGACTGCCGTTGCAAACGAGGGGATTTACAAGGGGCAAGCGCGGGGTTTCGTCGCGCTCGACTGCTCGAGCTCGATGCCGCGCGCGCCGGCTCGCCATGCAGGGCGGGCCGTGGAACTTGCCCCTTGTTCGTTCGGGGGTAAGCCGGGAATTCGAAGGACGCGCCTGCGCGCGTCCGAGCCGGCGAACGCCCGGCGCGATGCAACGCGCCGGGCCGGGAAGGGGAAGCCCCCCCCTTGTTCGTGCGACCGCTTTGGCATGAAGTGGCAAGACCTCAATATTGGAGAGGTGCCTAGATGAACGCTCCGTTGAAAAAACTTTCCGAGCTGGCTCCCGGGCTCTTCGACGGGCGCCGCACCGGCTATGTCCCGCCGAAGAAGCTGCGCATCTCGCCGAAGCTCAGGATGCATCGCAAGTGGCGGAAGTTGATCGACCCGGTCACGTTCGAGGTCATCCGCCACGCGCTCTGGAACGTGAACGAGGAGCACGGATCCACGATCCAGCGGCTCTCGGGCTCGCCGGTCGCGATGTACGCGCTCGATCTCAACCCGTCGATCCTGACCGAAGACGCCGAGTTCGTGTTCTTCGGACCCTACATGCAGTACATGTCCGGGGTGACCGATACGCAGGTGAAATGGATGCTCGAGAATCGCGCCGATAACCCCGGCATCAACGAAGGCGACATGTTCATCGCCAACGATCCCTGGGTCGGCGCGGCCCACCAGATGGACGTCATGCTGATCGCCCCGGTGTTCTGGAAAGGCGAGCTCTTCTGCTGGATCACGAACTGCCTGCACCAGTACGACATCGGTGGCATCACTCCCAGCAGCTTCTGCCCCAGCGCGCGCGACGCGTTCGACGAAGGCATCCTGATCCCGCCGACCAAGATCGTCGAGAAGGGCGAGGTGCGGCGCGACATCGAGGAACTGTACCTGCGCTCGTCGCGCAAGCCCTCGGCGGTGGCGCTCGACTTCCGCGCCCAGCTCGCCGGCAACATCACCGGGTGCAATCGGATTCTCGCCCTCATCAAGCGCTACGGTGCCGAGACGGTCAAGGGGGTGATGAAGAAGATCATCGACGACGGCGAGCGGGCGTTTCTGGACAAGATGGCGCGGCTGCCCGACGGGGTGTGGCGCGACCGCACCTATATCGAATGCGCCGCGCCGGGCGACCGCAGGACGCACCGGGTGATGATCACGCTGCGCAAGCAGGGCACGAAACTCGTGTTCGAGAACGCGGGGACCGCACCACAGGTCGGCGCGATCAACGCCACGTACTCGGGATGGCGCGGAGCGATCATGGTCGCGCTGAACGAGCTCCTGTGCTGGGATCAGTACTACGCCGTCGGCGGCGCGCTGCGGCACGTCGATTTCGATCCGACGCCGGGCACATTGAACTGCGCCGATTTCCCGGCGTCGGTGTCCACGGCACCGGTGCAGTGCATGGAAATCTCGCTCTACCCGGCATATAACGTGATCTCCAAGATGATCCATGCCGATCCGGAGATGCGCAAAGACATCATGTGCATCGGCGGCACGAGCCAGTGGCCGGCGACGCTCTTCCGCGGCATCGACCAGTGGGGAGAGAAATACGGCTACATCCTGGTCGATCCGATCGGCGGCGCGATCGGCGCGTTCGCCCAGGGCGACGGCATCTCCACGGGCGGCCAATCACGCACGCCGATATGCAAGCTGCCGAACGTCGAGCACACCGAACAGACCTTTCCGATCCTGTTCCTGTACCGAAAGGAGATGATTGATTCGGGCGGCGCGGGAAAATACCGCGGCGGTCTTTCCGCCGAATCGTGCTTCATTCCGCACCGGACCGAGAAAGTGCTGCAGGACACGCTATCGTCGGGGAACGCGGTTCCGACCTCGACCGGCATGATGGGCGGGTATCCGGGTGCGGTGAACCGCTATCGTTTCCTGCGCAACACCGACATTGCCGCGCGCATGGGACGCTCCGAGATGCCGGGGGACATTTTCGACGTCGCCGGTGAGTTCGAGGAGCTGCAACTCCGCCAGGAGGAATTCACCCAGAACCCGACCGACGTGTACGCCGTGCTCTGGTCCGCGGCAGGCGGCTTCGGCGACCCGATCGAGCGTGATCCGGCGTTGGTGGAATCCGACATCGAGCACCTGAACGTGACGGAGACGACGGCGCGCGACGTGTACGGCGTGGCGCTCCGCGCCGACGGCACGGCGGATCGCGAGGCGACCGAACAACTGCGCAACGCCATGCGCAAGGAGCGACTCGCACGGGCGAAGCCGCCAGCGGGCGCGCCGCGCAAAGCGGGTGGCAAGCGGAAGTTTCTCGCGACCGCCATGCTAGCGGTGCATGCGATGTCCGGAGGACATCGCCACGCCTGCGCGAAGTGCGAGACCGATCTCGGACCGGTGAGCGAAAACTTCAAGGACCACTGCGCGCGCGACGACCGGCCGATCCAGGCGTCGAATCCGATCGTCGGCGATCCGGCGCGCTACATCGACGACCTGCCGCAGTTCAGGCAGTTCTACTGCCCGGGGTGCGGTGCGCTCATCGAGAACGAGATTTCGATCGCTTCCGAGCCGCTCCTGCGCGACGTGGAGCTGCGCCTGAAGTAGCGCGCCCGCCGCCGACCAGGCGGCGCATCTCGCGCGGCGCGCCCTCGAGCAGCGCATCGACCGCGATCTCGATCGCGCGGCCGGTCGCGGGTTGCACGTCGATGCCGTAGACGTGCTTGCGCACGCCGTGATAGAAGATCGCGGCCTGCAGACCCTGGACGAGTTCCATCTCCGCGTCCCGGATCGGCGACCGGCCGGGCGTGGGCAGCCCCCACTCGTGGCGCAGCTCGCGGCAGATGCGCGTGAGCACGCGTCGCTCGAGCCGTGCAAGATAGCGCTTGTTGAATCCCACCCCGAGCAGCCCCGAGTAGAGATAGATGCGCAGCCATCGCGGGTTGAAGATGGCCGCGGTGTAGCGGCCGTAAAACTCGATCAGACGCTCGCGCAGCGGGATCGACCGGTCATCGAGCAGCCGTTCCCAGCCCGGGTCCCAGGGGCCGAGGTAAACCTCGCGATATACCCGCTCGACCAGGTCCTGCTTCGACGGGAAGTACCGATAAAGAAGCGGCTGGGTGATGCCGAGCCGCCGCGAGAGCTCGCGCGTCTGGCCGCCGAATCCGACCTCGGCGAAGAATTCGATCGCCGCATCGACGATCTGGCGTTCGCGCTCGTCGGGGGAAAGGCGCCGGCGGGCCGCCGATTTCGCACGCACGGCGCCCACTCCTGTCTTGCGCCCCATGGGCTTCATTCCACCCGCCGCGCCGCCTAGGCAGCAGTCTCGCCGAGATACCAGTCGAGAATCTGCTCACCGGTCCAGAAGAGCACCCCGGGACGCGCGGCAATGTGCGCGTAGAGCTTCTCGACGTAGCCGATGCGATGCGGCACGCCGGAGAGGTACGGATGCATGCTGATGCTCATGACGCGGGTGATCCGCTCGCTCTCGGCATAGAGCCGCTCGAAGTGGTCGACGCCCCGACGGAGCATCTCCTCGGACGGGTGATGCTGGAGTGCCATCATCGAAATGTCGTTGAGCTCGACGGTATAGGGCACCGAGATCATCGGACCATGCGCCGTCGCGATCCGGCACGGCTGATCGTCCAGCACCCAGTCGGCCACGTAATCGATTCCTTCCGACTTCAGGAGATCGATCGTGTCGTCGGTCTCGGTGAGCCCCGGGCTTTCCCAGCCCCGCGGTGGCCGCCCGGCGATTCCGCGAATCGCCTTGATCGTGTCGCGAATCGCGGTGCGCTGATCTTCGACGTGGTG
>JAABRB010000017.1 GCA_011391185.1 Betaproteobacteria bacterium | reverse complement strand
CGGCGCCGGAAGCGACTCGAGTGCGCGTTGCACATCGAGGGCCAGCAGCGGCCGTGCAGGATGAATCGCGCCGCCAATTGCCATGGGCATGACGACCGTCGACTCCAGGCCGTACATGTGCTGCGGCGGCACGGTGCCGAGGAAGTTGTACGCCACGCCGGACGCGAGTCCGAGCGCCGCGCTTTCGGCATGCGCGCCCGCGACGAGCTGGTCCCAGCGTTTCGGATTCGGCTGCGGCGCGCCGGTGCTGCCCGACGTGTAGACGATTGCCGCGAGGTGATCGCCCGCGATCGAGGGTACCTGCGCCGCGCGTGCGGCGGCATCGAATCCCTCGGCAAAGACCGACACGGGGAAGGGCGCGCCCACGATCGGCGCGTCGGCAATCGCCGTACAGCCGGGGTGCGCGTCGGCCATCTGAGCGAGCATGTGATCCGTCCGGTTCGGGGGCAGCAGCGTGGTCCGGCCTGCGATGAGTGCCGCGGCAAGGCCCACCATGAACCGGTATCGATCCTCGCAGAGATTCAGCACGCGGTCGCCTGCCCGGAGTGTCGCAGCGACGGCTTCGGCATCGAAAACGAAGCGACCGGCGCTGACGGGCGCACCCCTGCGCCAGGCGATCGCCTGATCGAGGTCGCGATGCCCGATCAGCGGCAGGCGTGCGCTCATCCTTTCACTTCCTCATCCGGAATGGCGGCCCGGCGGGCGGAAGAGCTCCGGCGCGTGGCGCGCCAGGCGCACGGCGACGGTGACCGGGTTGGTGTGCGGGGTGTCCGGATAGCGCCAGCGCCGGTACGGATACTCGGCGAAGAAGAGCACGGCCAGTGCGAGATAGCTCAGTACGTTGGTGAACAGCGACCACACTTCGCGCGAGGCGAACTGCGCGAGGAGCACGGACGCAAGTGCCATCGTCAAGGGAACGATGGTCCACACCCAGGTGAGGGCGCGTGTGTAGGCCACGAGTTCGCCCGGCATGGCATCGCCGTGATCGATGATCCGCGCGAACCGCTCGATGAGCGGCGTGCGCCCGGGGCGAAGCGTGCTCCCGAAGACCCACGCGATCACGAGATAGATGAGGATCGGCCATGCGCCGGCGATGCGCGTGGCCGTGCCGGGGTCGAGCAACGCCAGGCCCCCCACGCCGAGCGCGGCGAGCGCGATGATCCAGGGCGGGCAACGGCCGCGGGCGAGACTGACCAGCAGGCTCGTCGCGATGATTGCCAGGAACAGGACCATGAGCGGCCGGCTCGACCAGATGATCGCGAAATGCAGCACGATGGGGCTCGTGCCGAGCAGAACCGCGATGAGTGCTTTCATCGCCGTTCCTCCGTCGCTATCCGGTTTCTGACGGATGGGCGCTCATTTCGGGCGACGCCCATCGACATGCCGGGCGAGACTGCGCAGCGATGCGAACACCATCCGGCTCTCGTCGTCGTCGGCGCGGAGCTCGACGCCGTAACGCTTGCCGATCGCGAGCGAGATCTCGAGCATATCGATCGAATCGAGCCCGAGCCCCGCGCCGTAAAGGGGCGCTTCGGGATCGATTTCCTCCGGCGCGATCTCGAGGTTGAGGACCTCGACCATCATTCCGGAGAGTTCGGTTTCTAGCGGCGTCTTGGCGCTCATGCTGGGTAACAGGGAGGCCGGGTGTTTCGCGAGGGCCCGGTCGATTCTTCCCGGTGGCTACTTTAATGTATTCGTCTCCGCGCGGGGCGTTTTCGCGCCTGGCCGTGCGTCGCGCGCGCGACCCCGCCTACCCGACCGGCCGGATGTTTTCACGCCGTCGCCGGGCCGCCGCGGCGCTCTGCCGGGGCGTTGCAGCGCTCTTCAAATAGTAAATCAACTGGAAGAGCCGGATGCGCCAGCGCACGCTTTTCGAGCCATAAATGTCACCGGCGAGGAACGAAACAACCCCCCGCACGACCCCGAGCACGTCGCGGGGCCGCATGAGGAGGTCGCGCATGACCGGCGTGGTGACCCGGTAGATGAACCAGGAGAACAGGCGCAGGCCGCGCCGAACGCGCCGTTCGTACGCGCGCACTGCGCGCCGCGCAGCGGCCGGATCGCGCAGGCAGGCGTCCACGGCCTCCGCGCCGGCAAAGGCTCCCGCCATGGCGAGATACACCCCCGACGAAAAGACCGGGTCGACGAACGCGAAGGCGTCGCCGATCATCAGGCAGTTCGGCCCGTGGGATCGCGCCGACTGATAGCTGTAATTTCCGGTCGCGGTCACCGGCGTGGTCCGGCGGGCGTCGCGCAGCCGCTCCGCAACCGCCGGACAGAGGGCGGTGGTCGCGTCGAGGAACTGCTCGAGGGAGCCGCGTCGCGACTTGAGGTAGTACGGCCAGCAGACCGCGCCGACGCTCGTGACGCCGCGTGCGAGCGGGATGACCCAGAACCATCCGTGTTCGAACCAGTAGATCGCGATGTTGCCCGCGTCGCGCCCGGTGCGCTGCGCCGCACCCTCGTAATGCGCGTACAGTGCGGCGCTCGAATGCCGGCGGTTCGCGTGCTTGATCCGGAACAGATTCGCGAGAACGGTCTCGCGCCCGGACGCGTCCACGAGAAAGCGTGCCTGCCAGCGGCGCTCTCCGTCGGGACCCTGCGCCCGCACTTGCGCGCCCCCGACCGGCAGCGTCACTTCGATGGCCTGGGTCGCCTCGAACACGGCGGCGCCCTTGCGGGCCGCATTGCGAATCAGAATGTGGTCGAGATCGGCGCGATGCACCTGAAAGGCGCTCGGCGCCGACGTGTCGATGGCCTCGGCGAAATAAAAGGTGCGCGAGAGGGCGTGGTCGGGGGAGATGAACTCGGCCCCGTTCTTCACGAGCCCGACGCGGCGGACTTCGTCGAGGACGCCGAGGCGCTCGAAAAGCCTGTTGTTGTGCGGGAGCAGCGACTCGCCGATGTGAAAGCGCGGATGCCGCTCCCGCTCCAGGACCGCGACGTCCCAGCCTTTTTCGGCGAGCAGCGCGGCGATCGTCGACCCTGCCGGGCCGCCGCCGATCACGATCACGTCGCACGTGTGCTCGGTCGTTTCACTCACGGTTGATACGCTACCACCGGCGAGAATCGGGCCCGGTCAGCGCGCGTGCGCACGCCCGAGCCGCAGGGGCAGGCGGAAAAGCGCGCCGAGCATGAGCCGTGTGTGCATCCATGTGAGCAGCACGTTGTCGCGCAGATAGTGGAAGTGCGACACGCCGCCCTCGTCCGGGCGGAAGTACTTTACCGGAGCGTTCCGGTTGACCGGCGGTACGCCGGCCCAGACGAGTCGCACGGCGGCCTCGGCATCGAAATCGAAGCGGCGCATCCAGATCGTCTTCCCCATCACCCGTTCGAGCGCTGCGGCCGGGTACACGCGAAACCCGAACAACGAATCGCCGATGCCTGCCCAGCGCGTCTCGACATCGGCGAAAAAATTGGAGATGCGCCGGCCGCGGACGCGAATCATTGGCGCGCTCGCGTCGAATACGGGCTTTCCCAGGATCATCGCGCCGGGCTGGGCGAGCGACGCGGCCATGAAGTCCGGAATCAGGTCGGCCGGATGCTGGCCATCCGCGTCCATGGTGAGCACATGCGTAAAGCCCGCGGCACGGGCGGCCCGGACTCCGTGCAGCACCGCGGCGCCCTTGCCGGCGTTGCGCGGCAGGGTGTGGATCTGCAGCCCCGGGTCGCCCGCGGCAAGCGCTGCCAGGCGCTTGGCGCTCGCGTCGGTGCTGCCATCGATCACGACCCACACCGGATTCCAGTGATCGCGCGCTGCGCGCACCGTTTCCACGAGCTTCACCCCGGTGTTGTAGCTCGGAATCAGGACGAGATGCGTCGCGTGCGGTGTCATGGAATCGGGAGGCGGCGCGCAGAAGGTCGACGAACGCGCGGCCGCGCGGGAATTACACGGGTTTCCGGGCGCGGTACTCCGAAAAGAGTCCCAGCTCGACGTGCCGCGTGACGTCGCCGAATCCGGCATGCGCGAGCGCGCCCGTGACCCGCTCGGGCGGCACGCAGGTCTCGATCGTGTCCCAGTAGTAGCGCATGAGGCGTGGCGTGTCGGGGGAGCGCGCGACTGCCCATGCGAGGGCGGGCACGACGCCCCGCAGGTAGGCCTTCAGGAGCGCGTTGCCGAGCCGCCCGGCCGGGCGCGTGATCTCGAGGATGCAGGCGATGCCGCCCGGCTTCAGCACGCGGAAGAACTCCGCGAAGGCGGCCGACAGGTCGGAAACGTGGCGCAGCGCGTAACCCATGCTCAGAAACTCCGCGCTTGTGTCGGGAAGTGGCAGGTCCTCGGCGCTGCCCTCGAGCAGCGTGGCGCCCTCCGGCAACGTGGTGTGGCGCAGCATGCCGGCACTCGGGTCGATGGCGATCACGTGGCGCACATCACCGAGAATTCGTACGGCTTCCAGGGCGACGAGCCCGGTACCGGATCCGACGTCCACGACGTGCATGCCGCGCACGAGTCCGGCGCGCTCCAGCGCCTGGCGCCGGTAGCGGGATCCCGAACCGAACCCCATCATGCGCTCGATCTGGGCGTAATCGGGCGCGGTGCGGTCGAAGATTTCCCGGACCCACCCACCCCGCGCCGCCTCGTCGGGGTAGTACTCGGGCAGCGGCGGATGTGGCGCGTGAACTTCTCCGGGGGAACGAGATTCGGGCGACATTGCGGCGCGAGGGTAGCACGGGCCGCGTCGCGAATGCCGGGAAACACCCTCCGAACAGGCAGTAGAATCTGCGCGTGCCAACGACTCCCGTCTTGACGTCGACCCCCGCCGGCGATGCGATGTTGCGCGCGATATTGCGCCGCCGGATCTGGTGGCCGACGCCCGCCCTCGGCGCCACGGCGCTCCTGCATGCGGGCGGCACCGCGGCGCTGGTTTACGAACCGTTGGCCTGGCCGTGGATCGGGGGTGGGCTGCTCGCGAACCACGCCCTGCTTACGGCGGCCGGATTTGCGCCCCGCAGCGCGCTGCTCGGCCCGAATATCGCGCGGCTCCCGCGCGCCGCGGTGGACCGTGGCGAGGTCGCACTCACGTTCGACGACGGTCCCGATCCCGAAACCACGCCCCGGGTGCTCGACATCCTCGACGCCGCCGGAATGCAGGCGAGCTTCTTCCTCGTGGGCGAGCGGGTCGAGCGCCAAAGCGCGCTTGCGCGCGAGATCGTGCTGCGCGGGCACAGCGTGGAGAATCACAGTCACCGCCACTCGCCATGGTTCGCGTTTTATGGCGTGGGCAGGGCGCGGCGCGACATCGAGCGGGCGCAGGGCGCCATTGCCGAGGCGACCGGTTCCGCGCCGCGCTATTTCCGCGCGCCGTTCGGCATCCGCAGCCCGTTGCTCGAGCCTGCGCTCGCGGCAGCGGGCCTGCAGTACGTGTCCTGGACGCGCCGGGGCTTCGACACCGTGGACCGCGATGCGACGAAGGTGTTCGGCCGGCTCGCGCGCGGTCTCGCGGCCGGCGATGTGCTGCTTCTGCACGACAGCACGGTGAACCGGGCGCGGTCCGACGCCGCCGTGGTGCTGCCGACAGTCCGCGCATTGTTGGTGCGCCTGCGGGAACGCGGCTTGAAGTCGGTCACGCTGCGCGCGGCTTGCGCGGATGCGCCAGGCCGGTAGCGCCTATCGCGACTTGACGGCGGCGGCCGCGCGGCGCTACGCGCCGGCGGGGCGCTTTGCGACGCGATTCGCGCTCGGCAAGCTGCGCCATGACCCGGTGTTCGCGGCCATTCTGGCGCAAGGCCTGGTCCCGGACCGCGCGCGCCTGGTCGATCTTGGCTGCGGGCAGGGCGTGTTGTTCGCACTGCTGGTCGCCGCACTCGACGCATTCGGGCGCGGTGCGTGGCCGGTCGGCTGGCCACCTCCGCCCCGACCGGAATCGATGGAGGGATTCGACATCGGGCAACACGCGATCGCAGCGGCACGAACCGCGCTCGGCGCGCGGGCGCGCCTCGTACGCGCCGATCTGCGGACCGTCGAGGTTCCCGCCTGCGAGGCGATTGCGATGATCGATGTGCTGCACTACGTCGATGGCCCGGCCCAGGAAGCCGCGCTTGCGAAGTGCGCGGCGGCGCTCTCCGCGGGCGGCATCCTCCTGCTGCGGGTCGCCGACGCCGAGGCGGGTTGGCGTTTTGCGCTGACGCGGATCGTCGATCAGCTCGCGAAACTCGCGCGCGATCGGTCGTGGCCGCGCTTGCACTGCCGCCCGCTGGCCGACTGGATCAGGTTGCTCGAGCGGGCCGGGTTCGAGGTTCGGTCTCAGCCGGCAAGCGACGGCATGCCGTTCGCCAATTCGCTGCTCGTCGCACGTCGAAGGTGACCGTTCTTTCTTTATTGGCCGGCGACCTGGAGGTTGTTGGTCACGCGCTGGACGCCGGGCACCTCGCCGACGACTTTTCCGGCCAGCTCCCGCTTCGCCTGCGTCGAGACCGTGCCGGTCAGGGTGACCACGCCGCCCGAGACGTTGGCGGTGATCTGCTCCTTGAAAAGTTCGCGGTTGAACTGCAGCTTGGAGGCCACCTTGAAGCTGATGGCCTCGTTCTGGAAGAAGCCGGGTTTACTCGCCGGCGCCGCCGGAGGAGGCGACGCGGCGCCCCGCGGCGCGGCCGAAGCCGTTCGCATCCGCTCGGCTTCCGCGCGGGCGCGCGCTTCGGCCGCGAGCTGCTCGTTGCGGGCCCGGTCCTCGTCGCTCACCTGCGCCGGCGCAGACTGCTGCGCCGGCGCGCCGGGCCGGTTCTTCAAGGCAAGCGCGCGGGCGCGATCCGCATCGGCGCGCGCCTGCTCGTCCGCGGCATTCCGGGCGGTCGTCGTCTCGCGCTCGGCGCGCGCTTTCGCCGCCGCGCGCGCTCGGGCCTCGGCAGCCGCACGGTCGGCACGGATCTTCGCGTCGGCGGCTTCACGCTCGGCACGGGCCTGTGCGTCTGCAACCCGCTTCGTCTCGGCGGCCTCGCGCTCCGCGCGAGCGGCGTCGGGGGCGACTTCGTTGGACCGCTTCGGCGGTGGTGGAGTCGGGAGCTCCGTCGTCCTGGTCACGATCGGCTCGGTGCGTGGCACCACTGCCGCGGGGGCCCGCGCGTCTTTTCCGGCGTGCCAGGCGACGACGCCGACGGCGACGGCGATGGCGGCGCCCGCGACGGCCCAGCCGATGACGCCGGCGCGGGCTCCTTGCGCGGGCGCAATGGTTCCGGTGCGCGGCTCCTGCGGGGACGCGATGGTCGGGCTCAGCGTTCCACCGCGCTCGGGTGACCCGGAGTACGCGCCCGCAGGCATGCTCGGAGGGCTGCTTCCCGGCGGAATGGTGCGCGGCGGTGGAACCGAGCTGCCGCTGGTGGAACGCGGCACCGGGGTGCTTCCCCAGCCGCCGCTGCGCTCGGTCTGCCAGGAGGGGTGGCTTGGATCGAGAATTCCGGCCGCACGGATCGGTTCATTGAGAATGGTGTCTTCCGAAATCGTGGGGCTTACCGGCTCTGCGTAGGCCTCCAGGATCGCGGCCTTGAATTCGGCGGCGCTCGCGTAACGATCCTCCGGCGCCTTGCTGAGCCCCCTGGCCACGACCGCGTCGTAGCGCTCCAGATCGCGGCCAGGCGCGACCGCCGACGGTGGCGGCGGCGATTCGTAGCAGACCTTGTACGCCAGGCTCTCCGCGCTGCCCGTGAACGGACGCGTTCCGGTGAGCAGCTGGTAGAGCATGACGCCGGAAGCGAAGACGTCCGCACGCCAGTCCACCGCATCGCCCTTGTACTGCTCGGGCGCCATGTATCCCGGCGAGCCCATCACCGCGCCGACCTGCGTGAGCGCAGACGATTCGATGCGTGCGATTCCAAAGTCGGCGACCTTCAGCTTGCCGCTGTTCATGATGATGATGTTCGCGGGCTTGACGTCGCGATGCCACACGCCCTGCTCGTGGGCATGCTGGAGCGCGTCGAGCAACTGGGCCATGAGGCTCACGACATCGCGTTCCTCGAACCGCGTGTCGCGGCTGAAATACGCGCGCAGGCTGTTGCCCTCGACAAATTCCATCGCGATGAAGGCGACGTCCTCCGCTTCGCCGTAGTCGTATACCGACACGATCCCGGGATGCGAGAGGCGGCCCGCGGCGCGCGCCTCGTTCTTGAAGCGCGCCATCACCATGCCGGCGCGGTCGTCGTCCTCGACCAGCTCCCGGCGGATCGTCTTGATCGCCACCGTGCGCTGGATATCCGGGTCGTGCGCCTTGTACACGACCCCCATCGCCCCCTTGCCGAGGACGTCGGTCACCTGGTACTTGCCGAGACGCTGGGGCTGATTCATCGGTTTAGTGTGCGGCTGGATTTGGTAAGGTGAGCGTGATTCGGCCGCCGGGTCGAGTCGACATTCTTGCAGTGCGCCTCGCAGCGCGCAAGCGACGGGATTCCGGCGCCCGAAGCCGGGCTTTCGCTGCACGCGGTTTGCGCGAGTGCGCGAAAATAGCGGTCTACGGGAGCATCGCGCACGGAGATTCCAGCGCGCGCGGCGCGATATCGAGTCACTTCCATCAGCGTGAGCTTTGGTATGACCATCGAGAAAATCGGCATCTTCGCCGAGCTCGATCGGGTCGCGGCGGGGGGACGCCGACATCGCGAGCAACACGTCGTCGATCTCCATCACCCGCCTCGCCGCCGCGACCCGGCGGCCGGACCGGGTGATCGGCATGCATTTCTTCAATCCGGTCCCGGTGATGCAGCTCGTCGAGCTGATCCGCGGGCTGCAGACTTCGGAGGCGACCTACGCGCTCGCGGATGCGGCCGCGCGCGCAATCGGTAAAGCGCCCGTGAACGTGCGGAACAGCCCGGGCTTCGTCGTGAACCGGATGCTCTGCCCGATGATCAACGAAGCCGTCTTCGCGCTCGCCGAAGGGCTTGCCGCGGCGGAGGAGATCGACCACGCGATGAAGCTCGGGGCCAATCACCCGATCGGGCCCCTTGCCCTGTGCGATCTGATCGGGCTCGACGTCGAGCTCGCCGTGATGAACGTGCTCTTCGAGGGCTTCAAGGATCCGAAGTACCGGCCCGCGCCGCTGCTCGTCGAGAGGGTTGAGGCCGGTTATCTGGGTCGCAAGTCCGGGCGGGGATTCTTCACCTACTCGTAAGAGCTATCTCGAAATTACGGCCAAGCATCCTTTGAAAGAGCGGGCGTACGAACAAGGGGGCGGAGGGGGAAAGGAAGGGGCCCCCTCACCCCTTCCTGCCCCTTGAATATCCCCGAACGAACAAGGGGCGAGCGCGGGGTTTCGTCGAACTCGACTGCTCGAGTTCGACGCCGCGCGAGCCGGCTCGCCCTGCAGGGCGAGCCGTGGAACGCGCCCCTTGTAGATCCCCTCGTTTGCCAGAGCTGCTGCATTTTGACAGAGGCTCTGGTCTCGAGTCCTCGCCGGGGCCACGCAGGGCGTGCTAGGCAAAGCCTTCCGCCTTGGGGCACAATCCGGGCTCCCAGCCGCGCGGCAGATTGCGGCGGGCACTGAGGGTCCACAGGGCGGCGCTTCCAGCGTCCGATCGGTACCAGAGTCAGTCTGAGGAGGGCGAATGGCGGAAAGCCTCGACACGTTTCCGCGCCTGCTGCTGCACAACGCGGCGGTCCGGCCGGACCGGCCCGCGATCCGCGAGAAGGACCTGGGAATCTGGCAGAGCTGGACCTGGTCCAATGTGGCGGCCGAAGTGCGCACACTGGCTTGCGGGCTCGCGGCGCAGGGGTTCGAGCGTGGCATGACGCTTGCCCTTATCGGCGACAACCGCCCGCGCCTCTATTGGGGCGTTACGGCGGCGCAATGCCTCGGCGGCGTCCCGGTCCCGCTCTATCAGGACGCGGTCGCGGAGGAATGGGTGTTCGTGTTCCAGAACGCGGAGATCGCGTTCGCGATCGCGGAAGACCAGGAGCAGGTGGACAAGCTGCTCGACATCATGCCGAAGTGCCCGCAGCTCAAGCACATCTATTTCGACGATCCACGGGGCCTGCGCCGCTACGACCAGCCCGAGATCATGGGCTACGACAAGCTTCTCGAGATCGGGCGCGAGTTCGACCGCGCCCACCCCGAATTCTTCCTTGTCGAGGTGGAAAAGGGCAGGCCCGAGGACATGGCGGCGCTTTTCTACACGTCCGGCACGACCGGCAATCCGAAAGGGGTCGTGCATTCGAACCGGAACCTCATCACGACCGGGCGCATGGCCGCGGAGATCGAGGGGATCACCGAGCGCGAGAACGTGCTGGCGTTTCTGCCGATGGCGTGGATCGGCCAGAACATGTTCTCTTATACGCAGGCGCTCATCTGCGGGTTCTGCGTGAACTGCCCGGAATCGTCCGACACGGTCATGACCGATCTGCGCGAGATCGGGCCGAGCTACTTCCTCGCCCCACCGAGCGTTTTCGAGCGCCTCCTCACCCAGGTGACGATCCGCATGGAGGACGCGAGCTGGCTGAAGCGCCGGATGTATCACTACTTCATGGGTGTCGCCAACCGTGTGGGCGGCAAGATCCTCGATGCCAAGGAGCCGGTCGGGTTGTGGGAGCGCCTGCTCTACGGGATCGGCGATCTCTGCGTGTACGGGCCCTTGCGCAACGTGCTGGGAATGACCCGTATCCGCATCACCTACACCGGCGGCGAGGCGATCGGGCCGGACCTCTTCAGGTTCTACCGCTCGATCGGCGTCAACCTGAAGCAGCTCTACGGCGCGACCGAGACGAGCGTGTTCGTCTGCGTGCAGCCCGACGGCCAGGTGAAATCCGACACGGTGGGCAAGGCCGTGGGGAGCGTCAAGATCAAGATCGCCGACTCCGGTGAGATCCTGATCAAGTCGCCGGGCCTCTTCGACGAGTATTACAAGAATCCGCAGGCGACCGCCGAGGCGAAGGACGCTGAAGGCTGGTTCCGCACCGGCGATGCCGGCTTCTTCGATGCCGACGATCATCTCAAGATCCTCGATCGCGCGAAGGACGTCGGCAAGCTGAACGACGGCACCCTTTTCGCGCCGAAGTACATCGAGAACAAGCTCAAGTTCTTTCCCTACATCAAGGAGGCGGTCGCGTTCGGCCAGGGGCGGGACAAGTGCTGCGCCTTCGTGAACATCGAGTTCGACGCGGTCGCAGACTGGGCCGAGCGGCGCAACATCGCCTACTCGGGGTACACCGACCTCGCGTCGCGCCCGGAGATCTACGATCTCGTCCGGGATTGCTTCGAGCAGGTGAACCGTGATCTGGCCGCCGACGCGAAGCTCGCGGGCAGCCAAGTCCATCGCTTCCTCATCCTGCACAAGGAGCTCGACCCGGATGACGGCGAGATCACCCGCACCCGCAAGGTGCGTCGCGGCCACGTCGGCGAGAAATACGCCACGCTCGTCGACGCGCTCTACTCCGGGCAGTCCGAGAGCTTCATCGAGACGCAGGTGCGGTTCGAGGACGGGCGGACCGGCATGGTTTCGGCGAACCTGCGGATCGTCGACGTGAAGATCGCGTCGCCGGACGCGGCAAAGCAGGCGGCCTGACGCGCTGGCCGGATGGAAAGCGCACGCGACATCGGCCAGTCCGTGCTCGTCGTCGAGAATGTCTCGCTCTCGTTCGGCGGGGTCAAGGCGCTGCAGGACGTGTCGTTCGACGTTCGCGAGCACGAGGTGCGCGCCATCATCGGCCCGAACGGCGCCGGCAAGAGCTCGATGCTGAACGTCATCAACGGCGTGTATCACCCGCAACAGGGCTATGTCACCTTCAAGGGCGTGCGCCGCCACGACATGAACAGCCACGCGGCCGCCGCGCAGGGGATTGCGCGGACCTTCCAGAACATCGCGCTGTTTCGCGGCATGACGGTCCTCGACAACATCATGACCGGCCGCAATCTCAAGATGAAGACCAACTTCCTGCAGCAGGCGCTCTGGTGGGGCCCCGCGCGCCGCGACGAGATGGCGAACCGGCGCAAGGTGGAGGAGGTGATCGACTTCCTCGAGATCCAGCACATTCGCAAGACGCCGGTCGGCGTGCTGCCCTACGGGCTGCAGAAGCGCGTCGAGCTCGCGCGCGCCCTGGCCGCCGAGCCGGAAGTGCTGCTGCTGGACGAGCCGATGGCGGGCATGAACCTCGAGGAAAAGCAGGACATGTGCCGCTACGTCCTCGACGTGAACGACCAGTTCGGCACGACGATCGTGCTCATCGAGCACGACATGGGCGTCGTGATGGACATTTCCGACCGGGTCGTGGTGCTCGATTACGGCCAGAAGATCGCGGACGGCACCCCGGACGTGGTGCGCGCGGACCAGAAAGTGATCGACGCCTATCTTGGCGTCGCCCACTAACCAGACGAGCGGAGCCGCCATGCAATTCTTTTTCGAAGTCCTGATCGGCGGACTGCTCGCGGGCATCATGTACTCGCTCGTCGCGCTCGGATTCGTGCTGATCTACAAGGCCTCCGGAGTGTTCAACTTCGCGCAGGGCGCAATGGTCTTCTTCGCGGCGCTGACCGTGGTCGGCTTCATGGGAATGGGCGCGCCGTTTCCGCTCGCGGTGGTCCTGTGCCTGGGCGTGATGATCCTGCTCGGCATCGGCATCGAGCGCGTCGTGCTGCGGCCCCTCGTGAACCAGCCGCAGATCACGCTGTTCATGGCGACGATCGGGCTCACGTTCTTCGTCGAGGGGCTCGCGCAGGGGATGTGGGGCGCGCAGGTGCACGCGCTCGACATCGGCATTCCGGACACGCCGATCGAGGCGCTCATGGACAAGACCGGAATGCTCATCAGCCAGTTCGACCTCATCGCCGCGCTCATCTGCGCGGTGCTCGTCACTTCGCTGGCGATGTTCTTCAACAAGACGCGCATCGGGCGCGCGCTGCGCGCGGTAGCGGATGACCACCAGGCCGCGCTCGCGGTCGGCATCCCGCTCAAGCAGATCTGGGCGATCGTGTGGGCCGTCGCGGGATTCGTCGCGCTGGTCGCGGGACTGCTCTGGGGCGCGCGCAACGGCGTGCAGTTCGCGCTGACGTTCGTGGCGCTCAAGGCGCTGCCGGTGCTGATCCTCGGGGGGTTCGAATCGATCGCCGGGGCGATCATCGGCGGCCTGATCGTCGGCGCCACCGAGAAGCTGGCCGAGGTGTACCTGGGGCCGTTCGTCGGCGGCGGCATCGAGGGCTGGATCGCCTACGTCATCGCGCTGCTCTTCCTGCTCGTGCGGCCGCAGGGACTGTTCGGCGAGAAGATCATCGAGAGAGTGTAGAGACTCGCCATGCTTTATCGAGAGACTGGTCAGTTCAAGACCAGCTACGCCGCCGATCAGCAGATCTTTCCGCTGCTGCAGG
The DNA here is from genome assembly GCA_011391185.1 of Betaproteobacteria bacterium. The sequence continues at coordinate 7,757 of JAABRB010000017.1, read as the reverse complement.
ACCGGATCGGCGTGATCGCGACGCTTCTCGTGGCCTTCATCGTGATCCCGGCCATCGCCAACGATTACTGGCTCGAGGCCATCCTGATCCCGTTCCTGATCTTCTCGCTCGCCGCGCTCGGCCTGAACATTCTCACCGGCTATGCGGGCCAGCTCTCCCTCGGCACGGCCGCCTTCATGGCGGTGGGCGCGTTCGCCGCCTACAACTTCGAGCTGCGCATCGAATGGATGCCGATTCTCGGCAGCTTCGCGCTGGGGGGGCTGTGCGCCGCGCTGGTGGGCATTCTCTTCGGGCTCCCGAGCCTGCGCATCAAGGGGTTCTACCTCGCGGTCGCGACGCTCGCCGCGCAGTTCTTCGTGGTCTGGGCGCTCACGCATTTCGGCTGGTTCTCGAATTTCAGCGCCTCGGGGGTCATCACCTCGCAACGCATCGAGATCTTCGGGTACTACTTCCTGACGGGCAACAGTAAGTACTTACTCGTGCTTGCGATCGTGACGGGCATGGCGCTCGCCGCGAAGAACATGGTGCGTAGCGAGACCGGACGGGCGTGGATGGCGGTGCGCGACTTCGACGTCGCGGCCGCGGTGATCGGCATTCCGGTGATGCGGACCAAGCTCCTCGCATTCGCAGTGAGCTCTTTCTACTGCGGCGTGGCTGGCGCGCTGTACGCTTTCGCCTACCTCGGCACCGTCGAGCCGGAAGGCTTCAACCTGGACCTCTCGTTCCGGATCCTGTTCATGATCATCATCGGCGGGGTGGGGTCGATCCTCGGATCATTCCTCGGCGCCGCGTTCATCGTGCTGTTCCCCATCTTCCTGAACCGGTTCGCGGAGCCGCTGGCGCGGGCGATCGGGATAGACCTGCCGTCCGGAATGTCGTCGAATCTGGAACTCATCATTTTCGGCGGCCTGATCATTTTCTTCCTGGCCGTGGAGCCGCACGGACTTGCCCGGCTGTGGCAGATTGCGAAGGAAAAACTGCGTCTTTGGCCTTTCCCTCACTGATTTGGGGGCATTTTGAGTTCGCCCGGCGATTCGGGTAGACTGCCTTCACTAACCCCCGGATAAGTCTAAACAAGCCGGTCGAACAGGGGGTTTTTCCCACCGCGTAACAGAGGAGAGAGATATGTTTATGAGCACGGCACGCAGCATGGGTCGGCCGGCGGCAGCGCTACTCGGCGCAGCAGTCATCGCGCTCGGCTCGGGCCTGGCACACGGCCAGGCGAAAGAGCAATTCGTCCCCGCAAACTTCTACTGGGTCGGGCCGTACGCCTCGGGCGGATCGGGTATCGCCGGCGGCTTCCTCGATTATTTCAAGATGATCAACGCGCGCGACGGCGGCGTGAACGGCGTGAAGATCACCTTCGAGAAGTGCGAGACGGAGTACAACAACGCGCGCGGCGTGGAATGCTACGAGCGCTCGAAGAAAAAGGGCCCGACCGGCGCGACGCTGATTCATCCGCTCTCGACCGGGATCACCTACTCCCTCATCGACAAGGGCACCGCCGACAAGATTCCGATCGTATCGCTCGGCTACGGCCGCGCGGACGCGACCGTCGGCAGCGTCTTTCCGTACGTCTTCCCGCTCATGACGACCTACTGGAGCCAGGCGGCCGCCATGATCAACTACCTCGGCCAGAAGGCGGGCGGGCTCGCCAAGCTGAAGGGCAAGAAGATCGTGCTCGTCTACCACGAGTCGGCCTACGGCAAGGAGCCCATCCCCGTCCTGACCGATCTCGGTAAGAAGTACGGCTACGATTTCACGGCGCTCGCGGTGCCGCACCCCGGCAACGAGCAGCAGTCCCAGTGGCTGCAAATCCGCCAGATCAAGCCGGACTGGGTGATCCTGTGGGGATGGGGAGTGATGAACCCGACCGCATTGAAGGCGGCCCAGAAGACCGGCTTCCCGGCCAGCAAGATTCTCGGCGTATGGTGGTCGGGCGCCGAGGAGGACGTGCTTCCGGCCGGTAGCGCCGCCAAGGGCTACATCGCGGCCGGATTCAATTCGCCCGGCACCAACTATCCGGCGATCCAGGACATCCTCAAGACCGTCTACGCCAAGGGCGAAGGCGAGATGGAGGACAAGTCGCGCGTCGGCTCGATCTACTACAACCGCGGCGTCGTGCTCGCCGCGGTGAGCGTCGAGGCGATCAGGGTCGCGCAGGAGAAGTTCGGCAAGGGTAAGCCCGTGACCGGCGAGCAGGTCCAGTGGGGGCTCGAGCATCTCAATCTGGATGACAAGCGCCTGAAGGAGCTCGGCCTCGCCGGCTTCATGCCGCCGACGAAGACCAGCTGCAACAACCACGAAGGCTCGGGGCTCGTGAAGTTCCAGGAATGGGACGGCGCCAACTGGAAAGTGCTCACGGCGAACTGGGTCGCGCCGACCGCCGACGATCAGAAGCTGGTTCGCGCGAAGATGGAGGAAGGCGCCGCGAAGTACGCCAAGGACAAGGGCATCACCCCGCGCGCCAACTGCAATTAAGGAGAGTCACTTCGGCCTGGCGCGCGGTGCATCGCCGCGCGCCGGCTCGAGAGCATTGCCCAAGCCCCCTCCCCGGAGGGGGCTTGCACGATGGCTCTCCGGATCACCGATTCCTGACGTCCCCATGTCAACCGCCCCCCAGCCGGCGTCCGCGCCACAGGCCTACCTGGCGATCAACAACGTCGAGGTCATCTACGACCACGTGATCCTGGTCCTGAAGGGCGTCTCGCTCAAGGTGGAGAAGGGCCAGATCGTGGCGCTGCTCGGCGCCAACGGCGCCGGCAAGACGACCACGCTCAAGGCGATCTCGAACCTGCTGCGTGCCGAGCGCGGCGATGTCACGAAGGGGACGATCGAGTTCGACGGACGGCGCATCGACCAGCTCACACCGAACGATCTCGTGCGCATGGGCGTGTGCCAGGTGATGGAGGGCCGGCACTGCTTCCAGCACCTCACCGTCGAGGAGAACCTGCTCACCGGTGCCTTCACGCGCAAGGTGGGACGCTCCGTGTTGCGCAACGATCTCGATCTCGTCTACAAGTACTTCCCGCGGCTGAAGGAACGGCGCAGTTCGCTGGCCGGATACACCTCCGGCGGCGAACAGCAGATGACCGCGATCGGGCGTGCCCTGATGGCGCGCCCGAACATGATCCTGCTCGACGAACCGTCGATGGGCCTCGCTCCGCAGCTCGTGGAGGAGATTTTCGGCATCGTGCAACGACTGAACGCCGACGAAGGCGTGTCCTTTCTGCTCGCCGAGCAGAACACGAACATCGCGCTCAAGTATGCCAACTACGGGTACATCCTGGAGAACGGCCGGGTGGTGATGGACGGGGCGGGACGCGATCTCGCGGAGAACGAGGACGTGAAGGAGTTCTACCTCGGGATATCCGCGGCGGGCCGCAAGAGCTTCCGCGACACGAAGTTCTATCGCCGGCGCAAGCGCTGGCTGTGACGGGTAAGCGGTGAGCGTGGGGCGTGAGTCACACACCACCCCGCCCGGTGGGGATGAAGGGGCCCCCACCCCTTCATGCGCGGGCACCCCTCCTCGGAGAGGAGGGGATAGGGATGTTTTCCCCTCCTTTTCAAGGAGGGGTGGCTGCAAAGCAGCCGGGGTGGTTCGCGCGGGCATCCGATTTTCGAACACCCGGCGGCAATGACTGACTACTTCGACAATCTCGAAACCCGCAACCCGCAGCGGCGCGAGGAAGCGTTGCTCGCTGCGCTGCCGAAGCACATCGCGCACGCGAAGGCGCATGCGCCCGGGTTCGCTCGCATCCTGAAAGACGTCGACGCGGCCTCCGTCACTTCGCGTGCGGCGCTCGCCCGGCTTCCCGTCACCCGCAAGTCGGACCTGAAGGGTCTGCAGCACGCCGCCCGGCCTTTCGGGGGACTGAACGCCACCGCGGCGGGGCAGCTCGCGAAAATCTTCGTCTCGCCCGGGCCGATCTACGAGCCGGAGGGACAGGGCAGAGACTGGTGGCGCACGGCGCGCGCGCTGCACGCCGCGGGATTTCGTGCCGGCGATATCGTGGTCAACACGTTCGCCTATCACTTCACGCCGGCCGGGTCGATGCTCGAGAGTGGCGCGCGCGCGCTCGGCTGCGCGGTCGTGCCGACCGGCATCGGACACACCGAGATGCAGGTGGCGACCATCGCCGACCTGGGAGCCAACGCGTATATCGGCACGCCGTCGTTCCTCAAGCTGATCGCCGAGAAGGCCGACGAGACGAAGACCGATATCGCGTGCCTGAAGAAGGCGATGGTCGGTGCCGAGTATCTGCCGCCGGCATTGCGCGACGCGATGCGCGCCCGCGGCATGGGTGTCGTGCAGTGCTATGCGACCGCAGATCTCGGGCTCATCGCATACGAGTCCGTCATGCCGGACGGCACGGTGAACCCGGGCATGATTGCCGACGAGGGGATCGTTCTCGAGATTGTGCGTCCCGGCACCGGCGATCCGGTTCCGGAAGGCGATGTCGGGGAGGTGGTCGTGACCTCTTTCAATTCCGACTATCCGCTCATCCGCTTCGGGACCGGTGATCTCTCCGCGGTGTTGCCGGGCCCGAGCCCCTGCGGACGCACCAGCGCGCGCATCAAGGGCTGGATGGGGCGGGCCGACCAGACCACCAAGGTGAAGGCGATGTTCGTGACGCCTGCGCAGGTCGCTGAAGTGGTCAGGCGCCACAAGGAGATCCGGAAGGCGCGGCTGGTGGTGGATCAGGCTGGCGGCCAGGACCGCATGACGCTACGCTGCGAGGTGACCAGGGGCGGCGATGCGCTCATGAAGGCGGTCGTCGAGACGATCCGCGACGTGACCAAGCTGCGCGGCGAGGTCGAGGTCGTGAACCCCGGCAACCTGCCGAACGACGGAAAGGTCATCGATGACATCCGGAAATACGAATAGCGGCGCCGCGCGGCAGCGCGGCAGGGGAGAGAATCCATGATGGTCGCGCCATTCATACTGCTGGTCATCGCGGCGCTCGTCGCGACGATCGGCCTGCGCAGAGTCTCGCTCTGGGTCTGGTTCGTCGCGTTCGCGGCGACACTCTTCGCGTTCGGCCAGCACCCGTTCGACATGCTGAACATCGCCCTCTAGAGCGTCCCATGGCCGGTCTGTCGCGCGCACTCAATTCTCTGGCACTGCTCGTCGTCTGCGCAGTGCTGCTCTTCGTGCTCTACTGGGAGTTCATGCGCGGCGAGCTGCCCGGCGCGCTCGGTCTGCTGCAGCGTGCCGCGCTCGTGGGCGTGGGGCTCGGGATGCTCCTGAACGTGCGCTTCGGTGCATCCGAGTCGCACTACGGCGTCATCCTGGCAAGTGCCCTGCTCGGCGCGTGGGTCGCCGGACGCCAGACGCTGGGCTACATCGTGATCGCCGGCGGTTTCGGCTCGGCGATTTTCGAGTGGCACTTCTACACCTGGGCGTTCGTCGGTTTCTGCGTGGTGCTGGTTTTTGCCGCCGCGCTGCTCTTCATGGAGGGGCAGTTCTTCGAGGGCGTGCGCGACACCCGGCCGAGCAGCGCCGCCCAGGCGGCCGGCTGGCTCTTCGTGCTGGTGGCGCTGGCGCACGCCGTGTCCGCGTTGCTCCAGTGTGGCTTCGAGAGCTGCATCGACACGCCATCCGGCTACGAGCTTCTGCGCAAGTGACACGGGTTCTGTGGTGGTTGGGCCTGCTGGCCCTGATGGTGCTCAATGGCGGCGCGCCCGCGCAGAATCCGAGCGAGGAAGTGCCGTTCGTACCGACCCCGCAGACGGTGGTCGAGGCGATGCTCAAGCTCGCGCAGGTGCGCCCCGGCGATTTCGTCATGGATCTCGGTTCCGGAGACGGCCGCATCGTGATCACCGCGGCGCGCCAGCATGGCGCCGAAGGGCTCGGCATCGAGTATGACCAGACGCTCATCGAGCGGGCCACCAAGGCGGCCGCCGAGGCCGGTGTCGCGGACCGCGTGAGCTTCATGAAGCAGGATCTCTTCGACACGGATCTTTCGCAGGCGACGGTGCTGGCCCTTTACCTGCTGCCGGAGGTCAACATGGGGCTCCGTCCCCGGATCCTGGAGCAACTGCGGCCGGGCGCCCGCGTCGTCTCGCACGACTGGGACATGGGTGATTGGGAGCCCGACGCGAAGATGGATGTCGACGCGCCGGGGAAGGAGGTCGGCGCGCACCCGAAGAGCACGATCTACCTTTGGGTTATCCCCGCGAACGTGGAGGGGCCATGGCGCGCACGCCTCGGTGCCGGCGGCGAGCTCGAGCTCGAGCTCACGCAGAAATTTCAACGCGTCGGCGGAACGGTCCGCTACCGGAACGTGGAATGCCCGATCATGGAGGCGACACTCGCGGGCGACCGGCTCGCGTTGCGCGCCTGCGAGGGCGCGAATCGGTTGCAGATGGTCGGCAAGGTCCATCCGGACCGCATCGTCGGCATGGTCACCCGCGGCGGCGCGCCGCGCACCCAGTTCCGGGCGCTGCGCGACCAGCCGGGCGGGTTTCCCGGATTTCGGTAACCGGCCGAGCGAACCACCCCGGCTGCTTCGCAGCCACCCCTCCTTGAAAAGGAGGGGATGGCTAATGATTTTTCCCCTCCTTTTCAAGGAGGGGATGGTTAATGATTTTTCCCCTCCTTTTCAAGGAGGGGTGTCGGGCGAAGCCCGACGGGGTGGTTCGCCCGAGGTGCGCAACATCAGCGAGTTCGATCAATCCGACGTACCGGAGGCAGGCATGACCGTGCGAATCGAGAAGTCCGGCAAGGTCTGGACAGTGATTCACAGCCGTCCCGAGTCGCGCAACGCGATGGATCCTGCGAGCGCCGGCGCGCTGGTCGATGCATTCCTGGCTTTTGATCGCGATCCCGATGCCACGGTGGCGGTGCTATGGGGCGAGGGCGGTGCGTTCTGCGCCGGCTGGGACCTCAAGTACGGCGCTTCGCTCGTCGGTGACGCGCACCCGCTCGCGGACATTGCCTATCCGCCCGACGAACGCGTCGGGGAGAACGGCCCGCTGCCACGCGGGCCGATGGGACCCACCCGGCTCGAGCTCGACAAGCCCGTGATTGCCGCGGTCGCCGGTCCCGCGGTGGCCGGCGGCTTCGAGCTCGCGCTCTGGTGCGACGTGCGGGTGATGGAGGCGTCCGCGTATTTCGGCGTCTACTGCCGGCGCTGGGGCGTGCCGCTCATCGACGGCGGGACGGTGCGACTGCCACGTCTCGTCGGCATGGGACGCGCGATGGAGATCATCCTCACCGGCCGCAAGGTGCCCGCAGACGAGGCGCTGCGGATCGGCGCGTGCGAGCAGGTGGTCGCGGATGGAAGATCCCGCGAGCACGCCGAGGCGATGGCGCACCAGATCGCGCGCTTCCCGCAGGCGTGCGTGCGCGCCGACCGGCGCTCGGTGCACATGCAGCAGGGACTGCCGCTGCGCGAGGCCATGCGCCGCGAGTGGACCCATGGAATTCCCGCACTCGTTGCGGAAGGCGCCGAGGGGGCGAGCCGGTTCGCCGCCGGCAAGGGCCGTCACGGAAATTTCGGCGATTTCTAGAGCCTGTTCCTCTCCGGGAAGGGGGGAATGAAGTCTCCCCTCCTTGGAAAGGAGGGGATGGCTAAACAATTTTCCCCTCCTCTTCGAGGAGGGGTGGCGCCGAAGGCGACGGGGTGGTGATGTGCGTTAATCGAAACCGCAACCACCCCGCCCGCTCCGCGGGCACCCCTCCTTGGAAAGGAGGGGATGGCTAAACAATTTTCCCCTCCTCTTCGAGGAGGGGTGGCGCCGAAGGCGACGGG
>JAABRB010000165.1 GCA_011391185.1 Betaproteobacteria bacterium | reverse complement strand
CCGCGATGGCGACAAGCGGATCCTCCTGATCGCCGGGAAACCCGTGCCCTTCTGCCTGGCACGCATCCCGAAACCGGGCGAGACGCGCGGCAACCTTGCGGTCGGCGGTACCGGTGTGGCACGGCCGCTCACGGACCGGGACCTCGAAATCGCGAACGCGCTCGGCCCCGTGCTCGCTGGCCGCGGCCTTCTGCTCGTGGGACTCGACGTGATCGGCGACTACCTGACCGAAGTGAACGTCACCAGTCCGACGTGCTTCCGGGAGATCACCGACCAGTCCGGTTTCGACGTTCCGGGCATGTTCATCGACGCCCTCGAGGCGGCCGTCGCGTGAGCCGCCGGCCGGACGCGGCCCTTCACAGGGCGGCAAAAAAGAGTTAGTTTTGAAGGTTCTAGCAGTTAAAGAGGACGGGGGGATGCTTGCCGCATTAGCTTCGAGGGACGCATTCAGCGCGCAAATCAAACCCCGGTCGCACGAACAAGGGGAGACGCCCCCTTGTCCCCCTTGTATATCCCCCCGAACGAACACGGGGCCAGGGAAGGGGTGGGACCCTTCCCTTCCCACCTGCCCTTGCGTATCCCCGTCGCGCGTGGGCAGCGTTGTGAAATACCTCGTCAGGACTGACGCATGGTCGGGATTCTGATCATCGCCCACGGAACCTTCGGCGACGCGCTCATCCACTGCGCGAGCCACGTGCTCGGAAAGCGGCCGCTGGCCGTCGCGCAGCTCGGAGTGACCGTGCGTGACGATCCCGACGCGTTGCTGCCGCAGGCGAAAGCGCTGGTCGCCGGCCTCGACAAGGGCGATGGCGTTCTGATTCTGACCGACATCCTGGGCGCAACGCCAGCGAACCTTGCTACGCGCCTTCTGGAGCCGGGCCGGGTCGCGGGGCTCGCCGGAGCGAGCCTGCCGATGCTGATTCGCGCACTCACCTATCGCGACGAACCGCTCACCGCCGTCGTCGGCAAGGCCTCGAGCGGTGGCCTCGAGGGCGTGACCCGCCTCGGCAAGAAAGAATTGGATGCCGCGGCTTGAGCTCGAGATCCGGAACAAGCTCGGCCTGCATGCGCGCGCCTCGGCGAAGCTCACCCAGGCGGCGAGCCAGTTCTCCTCCGACGTCTGGATGTCGCGCAACGGCCGTCGCGTCAATGCGAAGAGCATCATGGGTGTGATGATGCTTGCCGCCGGCAAGGGCAGCCGCATCGAGATCGAGGCGACCGGGGCGGACGCGGACGCGGCGCTTTCCGCGCTCGAGCGCCTCATCAACGACAAGTTCGGCGAGGGCGAATAGCGCGATGGATCAACCGCCGATCGACGTGATCCGCAACGACCCGCGCGCCACGCAGCACGGCAGCTTCACGCTGCACGGCGCCGGCGTCTCGAGTGGGATCGCGATCGGCTACGCCCACCTTGTGTCCACGGCGCGGCACGAGGTGGCGCACTACGACATCGCGCCGGACGAAATCGAAGCGGAGCTCGAGCGGTTCGACACCGCGATCACGCAAGTGCGCGGCGAGCTCATCGGCCTGCACGCGAGCGTGCCCGCGTCCGCGCCGGCGGAGATGGGGGCGTTCCTCAACGTTCACATCATGATCCTGAACGACGCCATGCTTTCGGATACGCCGCGCGAGCTCATTCGCGAGCGGCGCTGCAACGCCGAGTGGGCGCTGGTGCAGCAGATGGAGATGCTGATCGCGCGATTCGAGGAAATCGAGGACGCCTACCTCCGCGAGCGCAAGGCCGACGTCCGCCAGGTTGGCGAGCGCGTGCTCAAGGCGATGCTCGGCACGGGCCACGCGCCCGAGCATCCCACGCACGAGGAGAACGTCGTCGTCGTGGCGCATGATTTCTCGCCGGCGGACATGATCCTCTTCAAGCAGCACCAGTTCGCCGGATTCGTCACCGATCTCGGCGGCGTGACGTCGCACACTGCGATCGTCGCGCGCAGCCTCGCGCTCCCCGCGATCGTCGGCCTGCATCACGCGCGCCAGATGGTCCGGGAAGGCGAGCTCCTGATCGTCGACGGCGCCGAAGGCGTGCTGATCGTCAACCCTGACGAGCGGGTGCTCGCCGAGTACCGGTTGAAGCAGTCCGCCCTGCAGCTCGAGCGGCAGAAGCTGAAACGCCTCAGGTCCACTCCCGCGGCCACCCTGGACGGCACGCCCATCGAGTTGCAAGCCAACATCGAGCTGCCGGACGACGTCGAGCAGGCGCTCGAGGCGGGGGCGACGGGAGTCGGACTCTTCCGCACCGAATTCCTGTTCCTGAACCGGGACGATCTGCCGAGCGAGGACGAGCAGTTCGAGGCCTACCGGCTGGCCGCGGAGGCAATGCCGGACCGGCCGGTCACCATCCGGACGATCGATCTGGGCGCGGACAAGATCATCAACGGCGCGGATCGCGGCGGCCCCAATCCGGCACTCGGTCTGCGGGCGATCCGGTTCTGCTTCGCCGAGCCGGCAATGTTCCTGACGCAGCTGCGCGCCATCCTGCGGGCGTCGGCATACGGAAAGGTGCGGCTGCTCGTCCCGATGCTGGCCCACGCGCACGAGATCGACATGGCATTCCAGTACGTGCAGCAGGCTCGCGACACACTGGAGGCGATGGGTATTCCCTACGATCACGGGATCGAGGTCGGGGGCATGATCGAGATTCCGGCGGCGGCGCTCTCGGCGCCGCTCTTCATCAAGCGGCTCGATTTCCTCTCCATCGGCACCAACGACCTGATCCAGTACACGCTGGCGATCGATCGCACCGACGATACGGTGGCGCATCTCTACGATCCGATGCACCCTGCGGTACTGCAACTGATCGCGGGGACGATCCGCGCCGCGGTCAAGGCAGGAAAGCCGGTGGCCGTATGCGGCGAGATGGCCGGCGAAGTGGCGTACACGCGGCTCCTGCTCGGGTTCGGGCTGCGCCAGTTTTCGATGCACCCCGCGCGGCTGCTCGCGGTCAAGCAGCAGGTACTCCGCGCAACGCTCCCCGCGGCCGAGGCGCTGGCGAGCCGAATCCTGCGCGCCGATGACCCCGACAAGACTCGTCAACTCCTTGGTAAACTAAACGCATGATCCCGGTCAACGCCCTTCGCGAAATCTCCGGCCTTCGGCAGGACGAGCCGCAATCCATGCGGCGCTGGTTCCACAGCGACTATTTCGACCTTTTCGTCTGGCAGTCGCCTGATGGGGAACTGGTCTCCTTCCAGCTCTGCTATGGAATCGACACGAGCGAGCGGGCCCTCGTCTGGCGACGGGAAATCGGGTTCTTTTACGACGGCGTGGACCTCGGGGACGGCAAGTCGGAGCGCCCCAGCGCGCCACCGCCGGAGGCGGACGGGCCGTTTCCGGCCACGGCGGTCGCCGCACGCTTCGCTCGCGAGGCCGAGGGCGTGCCGAACGAGATTCGCCACTTTGTCATCACGCGCATCCGCGAATTCGGCCGGCTGCACCCCTACCCCAAGTCACGGCGCCGGCGCTTCCGCCGCGCGGACTGGCAGCAGGGCAAGCCGATCTGACGCTGCTGCGTTGGCCGCGGTTCCGGCGCCCGTTCGCGCGCGTTCCTGAGTATTCCCGTATAGCGCTAAAATCCCCGCACCGCGCCGATTTGACCGTCAGCTTGCGGGCGCGACCCGGCTGGATCACCGCCGGGGAAAAATTCGGCTAAAGCGCGGGTGACCCGTTCGAGCCGAGAAGCTGAACGGGTTTCTTGTTTGGGGATCTGGTTCTGGAATTTTCCCCTCCTCTTCGAGGAGGGGTGGCGCGAAGCGCCGGGGTGGTGCCGTGCGCAGATCAAAGCCCAAACCACCCCGCCCGCTTCGCGGGCACCCCTCCTTGAAAAGGAGGGGATGAAAAAATGCGAACAGGCAGATGACGGACGCATCACCTCCCCGATCCGCCGGCGCGGTCGTGCCGCGCCGGCTGCGATTCGACGCGCCGCTCGAGTTCCGGAGCGGCGTGGCGCTCGATTCGTACGAGCTCGTCTACGAGACATACGGAACGCTGAACGCCGCACGCTCCAACGCGGTGCTGATCTGCCACGCGCTGAACGCGTCCCATCACGTTGCCGGGTATTACGCGGACGATCCCGGGAACGTCGGCTGGTGGGACAACATGATCGGTCCCGGCAAGCCCGTCGACACCGAGCGGTTCTTCGTCATCGGCGTGAACAATCTCGGCAGCTGCTTCGGATCAACCGGACCGGCGTCGCTCGACCCGCGAACCGGCAAGCCGCACGGCTCGCGTTTCCCCGTGGTGACCGTCGAAGACTGGGTGGCGAGTCAGGCACGGCTGGCGGATCGGCTCGGGATCGAGCGCTTCGCCGCGGTGATGGGCGGGAGCCTCGGCGGGATGCAGGCGATCGAATGGGCCACCGCCTTCCCGGACCGCATCGCCAACGCCATCGCGGTTGCGGCGACGCCCAAGCTCACCGCGCAGAACATCGCCTTCAACGAGGTCGCACGGCGCGCGATCGTCACCGACCCGGATTTTCATGGCGGCGATTACCTCGAATTCGGCGTGAAGCCGAAGCGGGGGCTCCGGCTCGCCCGGATGATCGGCCACATCACCTACCTGTCCGACAGCGCGATGATGGAGAAATTCGGCCGGGTCATGCGCGCGGAGGAGATCGGCTACCACTTCGAAGTCGATTTCGAAGTGGAGTCCTACCTGCGCTACCAGAGCGACAAGTTCGCCGAGTACTTCGATGCGAACACGTATCTCCTGATCACTCGCGCACTCGACTATTACGACCCGGCGCGCGATTTCGGCCACGATCTCGCTGCGGCGCTTGCGGCGGCGCGCGCGCGTTTCCTGGTCGTCTCCTTCACGTCGGACTGGCGGTTCGCCCCGGAGCATTCGCGCGAGATCGTCAAGGCGCTGCTCGAAAACCGCCGTGACGTGTCGTACGCGGAGATCGACGCGCCGCACGGGCATGATGCGTTCCTCCTGGACGATGCGCGCTATCACGCGCTGGTGCGTGCGTACTTCGACAACGTGGCACGCGCCGTCGGAGCGGACGGTGCGACCGCCGCAGATCTCGAGCTGCCAGGCGAGCCGCTGGTGGGCGCAAGAAGGACCGAAGGATCGGGCGCGGGGTTCGCGGCATGACCGGAGAGGGACGCACCCGGATCGTTGAACGCGCGGACCTGAAGGCGATTGCCGGCTGGGTGCGCCAGGGCGCGTCGGTGCTCGACCTCGGTTGCGGCGACGGGCTGCTCCTCAAGCACCTCGCCCAGACGCGCGGGGTGAGCGGGTATGGGGTCGAGATCGAGGACGCGAAAGTGATCGCCTGTGTGGCGAACGGCGTCAATGTCATCCAGACCGACCTCGAGCGCGGGCTCGCGGGCTTCGATTTCGGTGCCTTCGACTTCGTGATCCTGTCACTGACGCTGCAGGCGGTACGCCAGACCGAGGCGATCGTGACGGAGATGCTGCGGATCGGACGCGAGGCGATCGTCACGTTCCCGAACTTCGGGCACTGGGAAGCGCGCTGGCAGATCGTGCGCGGGCGCATGCCCGTCTCCAAGACGCTCCCGTACCAATGGTTCGATACGCCGAACGTGCACCTCTGTACCATCGACGACTTCGAGCACTTCTGCCGCGATCAAGGCATCCAAGTCCTGGAGCGCGTCGTCCTGCACCACGGCGACGCAGTGCGGTTTCTGCCGAACCTGCGCGGCAGCCTCGCCGTCTACCGCATCCAGCGCGGCGCGGGCGCCTGACGAATCCGAGTGGATTCCGCTCCGCCCCGCCTGCTGCGCTCGAAATTCTTCTGGGTCGCGTTGCTCTACTTTTCCGAGGGTTTTCCCCTCGGGGTGTTCTACGAGCTCTTCCCGGTCTACTTCCGTCAGCAGGGCGTCGAGCTGCGGGACATCGGCATCATCAGCCTCCTCGGACTCGCCTGGACGCTGAAATTCCTCTGGGCGCCGGCGGTGGATCACTATCGCCATCACCGGATCTGGATGGCCGCGGTCGACCTCGCCATGGGCGCCGTGCTGATCGCATTCACGGCCACCCAGGGCTTCGGGCCGTGGGTGTGGGTGGCGATCGGCGCGTTTACGCTGCTCTCTGCGACCAACGATATCGCCATCGACGGTTACACCATCGAACTCCTCGACCGGCACGAGCTCGGGCTCGCGAACGGCATCCGCATCGGCTTCTACCGGGTCGGCATGCTCGCGTCGGGGCTGGTCCTCGTCCTTTCGGACTGGATCACCTGGCCCGGGGCGTTTCTGTCCGGCGCGGGCATCCTTGCAGCATGCGCGCTCGCGGTGCTCATGGCGCCGCGCGAGCGTACCGTCGTCCGCAATCATGGCCTTTCGCTCCGTACCGAGCTTGCGCGCGTCATCGTCGATCCGCGGTCGGCGGCACTGGCCGCCGGGCTCGCGCTCGGCACGCTATGGCTGGTGGACAACGTTGCGCGCTGGTCGGCAGCCCGGCCGGCATTCTGGGCCGCCGCCTGGAGCGTGGCGGCCGTCGCGGTCGCCGGCGCCTGGATTGCGCACGCCCGGCGCGCGCCGACCGGCGCGAACGCGTCCGACCCATTCGCACGCGGCGCACGCGGGCCGCTGTTCGGCGCGCTTTTCGAGCTGCTCGCGCGGCCCTACATCTGGCCAGTGCTCGGTTTCGTCCTGATCTTCAAGCTCGGCGACGCATCGATGGGATTCATGGTGAAGCCGTTCTGGGTCGACGCACAGTTCTCCGCCACCGAGATCGGGCTCGTCTCCGTGAACATCGGGATCGCCCTGTCGATCGCCGGCGGACTCGTGGGCGGCTGGTATGCCGACCGCGCGGGAATCTTCAAGGCGCTCTGGGTGCTGGGCCTCTTCCAGGCGCTCTCGAATCTCGGCTACGCGGCCGCCGCATCGATCATTCCGTACGGCGCGGGCGCGTCGCCCGAGGACTGGCACCGCGTGGTGATCTATGCGGCGAGCGCCGCGGAGTCGTTCACCGGAGGGCTCGGCACCGCGGCGTTTCTCGCCTTCCTGATGGCGATCGTGGACAAGCGCCACTCGGCGACCGAGTACGCGCTGCTCTCGTCGGTCTTCGCGCTCTCGCGATCAGTGGCCGGCTGGGCAGGAGGATTCGGCGCGCAGGAGTTCGGCTACGCCCACTACTTCCTGCTGACTTTCTTTCTGTCTTTTCCCGCCTACGCGCTGCTGCCCTGGGTGCGGCGAATGCTCGACTTCGCCGACGCGCGCAATCGCGGCGTCGCGCAACCGGAATAGCACCTCGTCATACCGACATCCGCAGACTCATGTGTTACCGTTCCCGGTGATCGCTTTCAATCCTCGATTCGGGGCAATCCGCCATGAATGATCCGCAACGGATGCTGGGCTGGATGCTGGTGTTTCTCGCGGCGGTCGCCGTGACCGGTGCGGTGCTCTTCACTCCATTGAAGAGCGCATTTCTCGCGAACCATGTCTTCAACGGGCTGATCCTCGCCGTGCTTCTGATCGGTATCGCCATCAATTTCTTCCAGGTCGTCACGCTGGGCCCCGCGAACGAATGGCTACGCGTGACCGAGCGCGGCCCTGTGCCGCGCGAAGCGCCGAGTCTTCTCGCTCCGATGGCACGGATGCTCGGCA
>JAABRB010000164.1 GCA_011391185.1 Betaproteobacteria bacterium | reverse complement strand
ATGAAGGCGCCGAAGAACCAGTTGGCGACGTAGATATGCGGGGTCTTGCGCTTGGCGATGGTGCCGAAGAACACGATCGCGTAGGCGACCCAGACCAGCGTGATCAGGATATCGATCGGCCACTCGAGCTCCGCGTACTCCTTGGAGCTGGTGATCCCGAGTGGCAGAGTCACCGCGGCGAGCACGATCACCGCCTGCCAGCCCCAGAACGTGAATGCTGCAAGTTTCTCGGCAAAGAGGCGGACCTGACAGGTTCGCTGCACCACGTAGTACGAGGTCGCGAACAGCGCCGACCCACCGAACGCGAAGATGACTGCATTCGTGTGAAGCGGACGCAGCCTGCCGTATGAAAGCCAGGGAGTGCCGTGCGCGAGATCAGGGAAGATGAACTGCGTGGCAATGAACACGCCGACCAGCATGCCGACGATTCCCCATACGACGGTCATGATCGAGAACTGCCTCACGACCGTGTAGTTATAAGTTGCCGCGCTCATCGAGTGCCATCCCCTCTTTTTCTGTAAGACCATAAAAGGTCCATGGTCCGCTTTTTTGCTGTTCGCAAACTTTGAATGCTATTTGCTCGCTCCCGGACCCGTTTGATCTAAGTCAAAAGCGTCTTTCTGTTCCGTTGGCTGCTCACACGGCGTGTCGTCGTCGAGCAGGATCGTGAATCCGGGACCCTCCAGATCATCGAACTGGCCCGAGCGCACCGCATTCCAGAGCGTCCCCGCAACCAGCAATACCAGCACAACCGAGAGCGGGATCAGGAGAAACAGGATGTCCATGGCTATGCGGTCTTGAGTTTTCGCACGGCGACGCCCGGGTCCGGTATGGGGTTCGTCTGCCCCACCAATCGTCCCGCATTCAGCACGACGAGAAGCGAGCTTCCCGCCATGCCGATTCCCGCCATCCACGGCGAAATCCAGCCTGCCATTGCGGCGGGTACCGCAAGCGCGTTGTAGGCGATCGCCCAGGCGATATTCTGCCCGATGACGCGCCGGGTCTTTCGGGCCTGCTCGATCGCCCGCATCAGGTCTCCCGCGCGCCCGGACAGCAATACGGCATCGGCCTTCACTTGTGCAAGGCGGGCGCCGCTTGCCATGGCAACCGAGACGTCGGCCTGGGCCAGCACGGGCGCGTCGTTCACGCCATCGCCGATCATGGCGACCACCCGGCCGGCGGCCTGCAGCGCCCCGACGTATTCACGCTTGACCTCGGGAATCGCTTCCGCTTGCACATGATCGATGCCAAGCGCCCGGGCGACGTCGGCGACGGCCTCCCGCGCGTCGCCGCTTAGAAGATGCACGCCCTTTCCGGCCGCGATCAGCGCGCTGACGAGCTCCCCCGCCTCGGGCTTCAACGAATCGCGTAGAACGAAGGTCGCGAGCCACTCCTGATCGCGCGCGAGGTGCACCGTGCTCGCGCCGCTTTCCTGCATGACCGCCGCGCCGGGACCGGCGATATCAGCGCAGAATCTCCGGATCCCGATGCGATAGCGTTTGCCTTCGAACCACCCCTCGATCCCTTCGCCGAGCCGATTCTGTGGAAGCGGCATGCGGTCATCCTGGACGTCGTTGAGGGTCGCGTAAGCTCTGATCGCCGCGGCGTACGGATGCTCGGACGCTCGCTCCAGTCCGCCCGCAATCGCCAGGCACCGAACGTCGCTCAAGCCACCGTGGATATCCAGGCGATCGACGTGCAGGACGCCTTCTGTCAACGTGCCGGTCTTGTCAAAAACGAAGTCGGTTGCGCGGGCGAGCGCCTCGATCGTATGACCGCGCGTCGCGACGAAACCGCGCCGCGCAAGGCCGCCTGTCGCGGCCGTCAGCGCGACCGGCGTCGCTAGCGAGAGCGCGCAGGGACAGGTCACGATAAGCACCGATACCGTGACCCAGAGCGCCCGGTCCGGATCACTGACGAGCCACCATGCGCCTGTCACGAGCGCGAGAACGAGCACGGCAAGCACGAACCAGTGCGCAGCCCGATCCGCAAGTTCCACGACATGCGGCTTCTCCGCGGTGGCCCGCTCCGCCAGCCGCGCAATCGTTCCCAGGACCGATTCAGCACCCACGCGCTCGACGCGCACAACAAGCGCCCCCGATATGTTGACCGATCCGCCCATCACCGTGGATTCCGGCGCCTTGCTTACCGGGCGAGGCTCTCCGGTCATCAGCGATTCGTTCACGAGCGACTCGCCCTCGAGAACGATACCGTCCGCCGCAATGGCCTCGCCGGGCTTCACGAGCACCACGTCCCCGGACCGCAACGCGCCCACTGGGACGGTCTGCGTGAGCAGGGCAACGGGATATTCGGTGAACCGTGCGCAATTTTCCGGAACCAGCTTTCCGAGATGCGCCAGCGCGCCGACCGCGCGCTGGCGCGCACCGAGCTCCAGATAGCGGCCAAGGAGCAGTAGAAACACGAACATCGTGACAGAATCGAAGTAGACCTCACCCGCGCCACGCACGGTCGCCCAGACGCTCGCGATGAACGCCACACCGATGCCAAGCGCAACCGGCACATCCATTCCCAGGCGGGCTTGCCGTAGGTCGCGCCAGGCGCCCTGGAAGAATGGGTGCGCCGAATAGACGACGACAGGCACCGTCAATACAAGGCTCGCCCAGCGCATCAGTTGCGCGATGTCTCTCGTCAGCGATTCCGCATCGGCGATGTATGCCGGAATGGCGTACATCATCACCTGAGTCATTCCCAGGCCGGCGATCAGCAGGCGCCAAAGCGCGGACCGGCGTTCCCCGGCCTGCACGGCGTCGAGGTGTCGTGAATCGTACGGATGCGCGCGATAGCCTACTGCTGCGACCGCGCCCAGGATTTCGCTGATGCGCGTGCGGCGGGCATCCCACCGCACGCGCGCCCGGTGCGTCGCGTAGTTCACCTGCGCGGACAACACACCGGGGACGCGTTGAATCGATTGCTCGCTCAGCCAGATGCACGCTGCACAGCGAACGCCTTCCAGGATCAGCGCCGCTTCGCGCTCGTCGCCGTCGCCGGCCGACACGAAGCTCGCCTGGGCCACCGGGTCGTCGTACACCCGGAATCGATCCCCATTCTGATCGTCCGTGTCGCCGCGCGGCGGGAGCGCTTCGCGGAATCGGTAATACTCCTGCAGCCCCCGGTCGACGATCGCATGCGCGACCGCCTCGCATCCTACGCAGCAGAACGCCCGCTCCTCGCCTCCCACCGAAGAACTCACCGCTGCGCCCCCGGGCAGCGGCAACCCGCAGTGATAGCACCCCACCGTGTCGATCCTCGGACCGTTGGCCGCCCGGTCAGCAGTTGGTGAAGAACGGCTGAAGAAATGCGTCACTGAAAGTGCAGGTGAGTCAGCGGGGGGTCGATGCAATCATCGCGAGACCGAGCGGCGGCTTGGCGGGTGCGCGGGCCCCGTCAGCCGGAGCGTCCTCGAGGTGCTGCGATCCGTCTCGTCGCCGAGCGATCACCCCCTGAGCGACCGTGTTCCTCGATCAATCTTCGCCAGCCCGCGCGCATGACGATCCCGGTGTTTGGATCCGCGCCGGCTTTCCAGGCAGCGCTCGAAGACACGTCGGGCGGGTACATCGTCGGCCACAACCCCGCGCTGGCCATGCCAGCATTTGCGCCGGTCGATTGGGTCATCAAAAAAATTTTATCTCCATTCGACGGACTTCCGACATCTGCGACCGGCGAATCTGAAATCCCCGGCGCCCGCGCGAGCCGCCCCGGACGCTCCTTCCAAGCGGCTGATTCACCGAGAGGAAATCGCGCGGGCCCGGTCTGTTCACAAGGAAGCGTTCTCAATACCGGCCCGCAGCACTCGGGCGGCAAAACCTGTACGTCTCAGAAAGTGTGAAATATGACACACGGGTATTGTTTGACCAAGATTGCCAATTATTCAACGACTCATTGCAATAACTTTAGGAAGAGATTAAAAAGCGGTTTGGGGGAGTAGCCGGGTTTTGCCTTGGCGGGCAGTCTGTCCGTGTTCCTCTCCTGTGCCCTATTGACACGCCCATAAAGAGAGGAGCAACGCCATGAACGCCATTACCGAGATCGCGAATCTGCGCCAACCGTACGGACGCGCCGATTCGCAGTACGAAGTCGAATTTGATCCGGAGTTCGGCACGCTGTGGGGATTCTTCAACCCTGCATCCACGCCGTGCTTCAGCCTTGCGCTCCTCAACGATATCCGCGCGAACGACTCGACGCTGGAATTGAACGGCGGCAAGGTTCTGTTCGAGGACGCGCTGCATGCCGTGAACTACTATGTCGTCGGCTCGCGCGCGAAAGGCGTCTACAACCTCGGCGGCGATCTGAGCCTGTTCCAGATGCTGATCAAGACCGGCGATCGGAGCGCACTGGTCGACTATGGCCGACGCTGCATCGACTGCATCTTCCCCCACATCGAGCACCACGGATCGCCCACGATGACCACAATCGCGCTCGTCCAGGGCGATGCGCTGGGCGGCGGTTTCGAGACCGTCCTCGCCAATGACGTCATCGTCGCCGAGGAAAGCGCCACGATGGGGCTTCCCGAGATTCTCTTCAATCTCTTCCCCGGCATGGGCGCATACAGTCTTCTCACCCGCCGGCTGGGTAGAAAAGCCGCGGAGGACATGATCCTTTCGGGCAAACTCTACAAGGCCGCCGAGCTCCACGAGATGGGGATCGTCGACATTCTGGCCCAGAACGGCGACGGCGAAAAAGCCGCCTACGAGTGGATCCGGAAGAACCATCGTCGCCGTAACGGCATCCAGGCGATGTTCCAGTGCCGGGAGCACGTCCACCCGATTACACGCGAGGAAATGAATCGCGTCGTCGACGTGTGGGTCGACGCGGCGATGCGTCTTGAAGAGAAAGACCTCAAGATGATGCACCGCCTCGTGCGCGCGCAATCGCGTCGCACGGCAGGTGACGATCAATCTGCGGAAGCACGGCACGTCGATCCCGCGATCGCGTCCGCCGCCGCCTGACGCAACGGGCATGATTGAATGGATGCCGGGAATCCTCTCCCCGGCGTCCATGCTTGGTCGACTGGATCACCGCTTGTGTACTCCGGGATACGACATCCGGGAACAGCGGTCAGGCACTCAAAGGTCGGCGTCCGAGCGGGGTATGCGACTGGCTCTCACCGGAGCCCGCCAGCTCATCCGGTGAAGCAGAGTCAGAGCGCCCCGCTCTTTCTTTTCTGCAGATAAGCCGTCAGTTCGGCCCGCGCAAAATCGAAGTCCGCGCGAATCTTGCCGACGTGCTGCGCTCCACGCGCACGCAACTCCACCTCGGTCAACGCATGTATCCGGCTGCAGGTCCGTGCCAATTCGTCGGCACCTATGCTTCCGGCCGAGCCCTTCAGGGCGTGCAATAGCGAACGCAACTCTCCGAATCGCTTCGCGGTGACCGCCTCCTCCATCCTGTCGATCAGGGTCACGTTATCGTCGTTGAACACGCGAATCAGCTTTTCCATGAAGTCGGAGCGCGAACCCAACCCCTCGAGCAGGCCCAGGGTCTCGTAGTTCAAGAGCCCGGATGGCGCTACTTCGGTCGCGTGGCGGGATTCCGGTCGCGTGGCGGGCACGCCTTCCGCCGGTTGGGCCAGTTTGGTGATGGCGTCAAGCAGCCGGGCGGCCTGGATCGGCTTCGTGAGGAACACGTCGGCGCCGTTGGCGATCGCCTCCTGCCGGGCCTCCTCGGTGACATCCGCCGAAAGAATGATGACTGGTGTATGCGCCCGCCCGGCTTCGAGCGCACGCAATGCCCGCACGGCCTCGACGCCACCCATGACCGGCATGTTCCGATCCAGGAGTACGGCGTCGAATTGCTCCTTTTCCATCGCATCAAGTGCCTGGTCGCCGTTTTCGACCATCGTGGCGGTGAATCCGGCGCGTTCGAGGATCTTGCCGAGCACAGTACGGTTGGTCGCATTGTCGTCCGCGACCAGGACATTGAGCGCACGCGCCGGCTCCTTGCGCCGCAGGTAATCGCTGATGAATACGACGCCTTCCCGCGGCTCCTCCGCGGTAAAGGAGTGCAGCGCGTTGTAGAGGAGTCGTTTATCGAGAGGAACCGGCAAAGCAGCACCGAAGTGCCCCTGCACCACCGGCATGCGATGAACTTCCGAATCCTCCGGCGCGCACAGGACGAGTGGCAGACGGTCGCCGGCCAGCAGTCTGAAAAGTCGCGCGACTCGGGCATCAGCCTCCGCGCCGGAGTCGGCGTACAAGAGGCCGCACTGGAACGGTCGGCCCTGCTTCAATGCCGCACTCGCATGAGTGGCCGCAGAGTCCGCATCCGGAACCGGCATGCATGCACCACCCCACCCGGAGACTACCGCGTCCACGTCCTTGACGCCGGCCATCGGGAATCCGATCAGCAGTACACGCACACCAAGAAGAGCGTCGACTTCCGTTTCGAGCGCGCGCTCGACCGTTTCGAATTCAAGCTCGAGCCAGAATGTGCTGCCCAGTCCGACCGCGCTTTCGAGCCCGATGCTGCCCCCCATCAGCTCGACCAGCTGCTTCGAGATCGTGGTGCCGAGGCCGGTACCGCCGAACCTGCGGGTCACGCTCTGATCGGCCTGGGTGAAGCTCTCGAAGATGCGCCGCTGATGTTCGGGCGCAATGCCGATGCCCGTATCGCGAATCGAGAACTTGAGCCGTTCCGCACCATCGCCGGCCGACACGCGCGAAACATGGAGCGTGACGCCGCCCTTCTCCGTGAACTTGACGGCGTTCCCAAGCAGATTGATCAGCACCTGCCGCAGGTGACCGGGATCCCCGCGCACGTAGGGCGGCACGTCCGGCATGATCGATACCACGTAGGCGAGCCCCTTCCGCTCGGCCTGCGGCTTGAGCACCTGGGTTGCGCCGTTCACCAGCGCATAGAGATCAAAATCCTCCCTGGCGACGGTGAGCTTTCCGGCCTCGATCTTCGAGAAGTCGAGAACGTCCTCGACCAGGCCCAGCATCGCGCGCGACGAGGCTCCGATCGTCCGCACCATCTCCGACTGTTCACCGCCGAGCTGGGTGTCGCGCAGGAGCTCCGTCATGCCGATAATGGCGTTCAACGGCGTGCGCATTTCGTGCGATATCGTCGACACGAAGCGCCGCTTCGCGACGTTCGCCGCCTCGGCCTTGTCGAGTGCGTCCGAAAGCCGGTTTACCAAGGTCAGCACGTACAGCGACACGCCGATCATGCCGACGATCAGACTGACGCCTGCCCCGACGTGGGCATGCCAGAACGGACTGAATATGAGTACCAGCGAGAATCCGACGACGCTCAGCACGAGCGTGTTGAGCAGATAGAAACGACCGTACCGGAAGCCGTTCCCGAAGATGATCCAGAGATAGACGACGTAGAGCAGCAGTCCGTCCACCCCCATCTGGATCATGAAATAGCTTGCGGCCGCACTGTCGCCGACGGCCCCGATCACGCGCCGTATCGGTGAGACGCCCGGCTGGACGAGAATCGCGCCGAAGATCCCGAGCGAAAGAAGAACGAACGCGCCAAACGGCAACAGTGACTGAAGCGCCCCGCCGGTGTCTTCCCCCGCCACGTGCGGGATGAGCAGGTACACGCCCAGCCCCAGTACGAGCGCG
>JAABRB010000163.1 GCA_011391185.1 Betaproteobacteria bacterium | reverse complement strand
CACGCAGGTCGTCTTGCCGGAGCAGGAAATCAAGGACGGCGTCGTACAACTGCGCGTCGTCGAGGCAAGGCTCGGGCGCATCGCGGTCGAGGGGAACAAGTACTTCGACGCGGAAAACATTCGCGCCAGCATGCCGGCGCTCGCGTCGGGCCAACCCCTCGCCACCGCGCGTCTGGCCGGGGAGTTGCGGCTCGCCAACGAGAGCCCGGTGAAGCAGACGACCGTTGTCCTCAAGCCTGCTGGAAGCGAGGGCGAAGTCGACGCAGAGGTCCGTGTCGCCGACCAGAGGCCGTACCGGTTCAGTCTCGGCCTGGACAACACCGGCACGCCGCAGACCGGCGAATACCGCATCGGCGTCGGCTTCCAGGAGGCGAACATGTGGAACCTCGACCATGTACTCAACCTCCAGTACGTCACCTCGCCCACTCAGGAGGACAATCCGAGTCAGCTCTCCCTGTCGCCAAACAACAAGGTTTTCATCTTCGGTGCGGGCTATCACATCCCGCTCTACCGACTCGGCGATTCGATCGATCTCGTCGCCGGTTATGCGAATGTGGACTCGGGCGTCGTGCAGAATTTGTACAACATCAGCGGCAGCGGGCGCGTCTACGCCGGCCGCTACAACTTCGGACTGCCCCGCGTCGGCGCGGTCGATCAGAAGGTCACGCTCGGATTCGACTCGCGCTACTACGACAACAATGTCGTCCCCGTCGGGACCACCACCGCCATTGTTCCGGATTACGTCCTCCACCCGCTGAGCCTCGCCTATTCCGGCGTGTGGCGAGGCGACGCGGACGAGCTCAGTTTCTACGCCACGGGTGTCAGAAACATTCCGTACGGCCAAAATGGCGACCAGGCGCAGTTCACTCTCGTCCGCCCGGGAGCGGACGCCAAGTACACGCTCTCGCGGTTCAACGCCAACTGGCTGCACCGGTTCCCGCACGATCTCCAGGCGCGCGCGCGATTCACTGCGCAGTACACCCGCGACGAGCTCCTTTCGGGCGAGCAGTTCGGCCTCGGCGGCATGGATTCGGTCCGCGGTTTCTACGAGCGCGAATTCGCCGGCGACAAGGGCTATTCGGGGACGTTCGAGGTGTACTCTCCGGACCTCGGCGGGAGCATTGCCCCCGGGATTCGCGTGCGAATGCTGGCGTTCTACGACTACGGGAGCGCATGGCTGATCAACCCGCAGGTCTTCGAGCAAGCGGTGACCCGAATCTCCGCGGCGGGACCCGGCATCCGGATCGCCTACAAGACGGACGTCAGCGTGCGCGTCGACTATGGTTTCGCGATCGCGAAAGGCGCGCCCAACAACACCGAGTCGGGGCGCACGAACTTCAGCCTGGTGTGGGTGTTCTAGCTCGGGCAACAGGACGCCGGGGGCGCGTACTTGACCACGGCCCGGGCCGCGCCGAAACTGACTGTCGCCCCAGACCCGGAGGGTCCCCTGATGTTCATGCGCAATGCCTGGTACGTCGCCGCGTGGGACCACGAGATTACGGGGGAGCGTCCGTTGGGACGCGTCATGCTCGGGGAGCCGGTGGTCCTGTACCGCATGAAGTGCGGCGAAGTCATCGCCCTCGAGGACCGATGCTGCCACCGCCACTATCCGCTACACAAAGCGACTCTGCTGGACGACCGGCTCGAATGCGCCTATCACGGCTTCACGTACGACTGTACCGGCCAGTGCGTGCGCATCCCCGGGCAGGCGACGATTCCCGAATCGGCGCGGGTGAAGCGCTATCCGGTGGTCGAGCGGCACCGCTGGATCTGGGTGTGGATGGGTGACCCGGCGCTCGCCGATCCGACAGAAATCGTCGACTTCCACTGGCTCGACGATCCGGGCTGGCGCGCCAAGGGCACGGTCTTTCACGTCAAGGCGAGCTACGAACTGATCATCGAGAACCTCCTCGACCTGACGCACCTTTCGTTCGTCCACAAGTCGACGATCGGCAACTACGCCACCGCGGAAGCGGCGCAGACGCAGACCCAGCGAACGGGGAACGACGTGACGGTAGCGCGCTGGATGATCGATACGCCGCCGCCCGCGACCTACGTGAAGGCGGGCGGTTTTCGTGGCAACGTCGACCGCTGGCAGTTCATCAACTTCGTGCCGCCGGCGTTCATCCGGCTCGACGTCGGCGCGCTCGACACCGGGCAAGGTGCCCCGCAGGCGAAGACGGGCGCATTCGCCGCCGAGGGCAAGCTTCCCGGGGGCATCGAGATGCGGAACCTCAATGCGGTCACGCCCGAGTCGGACAGGACCTGCCACTACTTCTGGGCGCAGGCGCACAACTTCCTGCTCGATCAACCTCAGGTGACCGAAATGCTGTTCCAGCAGATCGACACCGCATTCCGCCAGGACTGGGAAGTGTTCGAGACCCAGCAGCGGTGGATCGACCTGGATCCAAGGGCACCGCGCGTCGACGTGAACAGCGACGCCGGGCAGATTCAATCGATCCGGTTGCTGCGCCAGCGGATCGCCGACGAGCAGCGGGCGGCGAAGCGGCACGCTGCTTAGCAGCGCGAGCCCGCGCCCCTCCTAACCGCCACTCCACGGCCGCCGCAGCTGCTTCAGCCGCGTGAGGGCGGCCGCAAGGATCTCCGCGACTTCCTCCAGACCCGGCGGGACTTCGCCGCGTGTTCGCGCAATCTCGATGTGTCCGGACACCGTTGCATGGAGGAGCTCGATGTCCGCGGCCGATCGGATCCGTGATGCCGTGGTGATGAACGGCAGAACGCCAGTCCCTTTTTCGAGCTTGACGAGAAACCCCCGCGGATGCGCGTCGGCCACGCCCCGCAGGTACCGCTCGACCGTGACCGCGACCTGGCGCTCGGTCCGTGCTCCCATCAGCTCGCCATAGAGATCGCCGTGCGCCATGAGCGAAATTACCAATTCGGATCACTGCTGGACCGGAGTAAGGGCGAAATCGGGCGCACACCGTGGAATACGTCACACTACTGCCGGATGCCCGACACGCCCGGAGCACTCGCCCCCTCGTGGCCGGGCGTAGGAACCCTGAGCTTTCGCGCGTGAGAAAATTGGGTGCAGGACCCAACGCAACACACCGAAAACCCGTCCCGTGCGACTTCACATTCTCTCCGACCTGCACATCGAGGTCACCGCGTTCGATCCGCCTGAGACAGGCGCGGACGTGGTCGTGCTGGCCGGCGACATTCACAACGGCACGCAAGGGCTCGAGTGGGCGGCGGCACGGTTTACCGGCCCACGGATCCTCTACGTGCCCGGAAATCACGAGTATTACGATGGCGATCTCCGCAGCGGAATGGAAACCCTTGCGGCGCGAGCGCGCGAGCTCGGCATCACGCTGCTCGACAATGCGATGACCGAGATCGACGGCGTGCGCTTTCTCGGCAGCACGCTGTGGACCGACTTCTGCCTCGACGGCGCTGATCGCCGCGACGAGGTGATGAACCTCTCACGGCCCTTCATCGTCGATTTCCGGGCGATCCGGGACGGGGACGGGCTCTTCACTCCCGAGGCGTCGGTGCGATTGCACGAGGCGTCGCGCAAGTGGCTCGGCGAGCGGCTCGCGGAGCGCTACTCCGGTCCGACGGTCGTGATCACCCATCACGCTCCGCATCCCCTGAGCGTTCACGCGCGTTTCGCCCGGCACCCGGCCAATGGCGGTTTCGTCTCGAATCTCGAGAACGCGATGGGCTCGGCGGTCCTCTGGATCCACGGGCACACCCACAACTCTTTCGACTATTCCGTGAAGGGAACCCGGGTCGTGTGCAATCCCCGCGGCTACGTGTTCCACAAGAAAGCGCCGAATAGCGACACCGTCCTGGCGGTCAAGGCGGAGAACGGCGAATTCGATCCCGGATTGATCGTCTCGGTTTGAGCGTTCTCCGTCGTGGCGCCGGGCGGAGTTGTGCACCGCGCAAGCACGGCTCTCGGGATCCCTGCTACCCTGTGAAGGCAGGCCTCCGCGACCGCCAACGGCGGTGCCGGAAAACCTCCGTACGCCACCATGCAGAGAACGACAGCCCGACTCGGCGCACGCCCCCGTGTTCTCGGTGGTCACCCGCGCATTCGCAAGACGCTGTGGTGGCTCGTCGGGATGGTCGTATTCATCGCGGTGGCCGGATTCATCGTCGCTCCGCCGATCGTCAAGTGGCAGTCCGAGAAGCGGCTCGCAGCGCTTCTTGACCGACCGGTTGCAATCGAACGTATTTGGATCAACCCGTTCGCGCTCTCGGCGGAAGTCTCCGGTTTTCAAGTCAGTGAACGCGACGGCACGGTCGCGGCGCTCGGCTTCGACACGTTTTATGCCCGGCTGTCGTATCAGACGTTCCTGCGATTCGCTCCGGTCATCGCCGAGGCAAGGCTCGATCGGCCGATCCTGCGCATTGCACGCACATCGGCGAAGGCCTACAACTTTCAGGATCTCGTCGAGAAATTCGGTACTGCAACGGGAGGCGAATCGGCCGCGACGGAGAAGCCCGCGCGGTTCTCCTTCAATAATCTGCAGCTTCGCGACGGGCAGATCGCGTTCGACGATCAGGCGGAGAGTCAGAAGCACGAAGTGACTGGCATCAATATCAGCGTCCCGTTCATTTCGAATTTCGACGCCCATGTGGCCGTTTTCGTGCAGCCCAGGCTCGAGGCGGTTGTAAACGGCGACCCGCTTCGAATCACCGGCGAAACGAAACCGTTCGACGACTCTCGCGAGACCCGGGTCGCACTCAATCTCACCGACGTCGATCTGCCCCGCTACCTCGACTACTCGCCGATTCCGCTGTCATTCACGCTCGCATCGGGAAAGGTCGATGCCGCACTCAGCGCGACCTTCCGCCAATCCGGAACACAGCAGGCCAGACTGGTGGTGAGCGGAAACGCCGCAGTGCGCGAATTCGCCCTGGCCGAAACGGGCGGCGCTCCCGTATTCGCATTCCGCCAGCTGGGCGTCGTGATCACCAGCCTCGACGTGTTCGGCCGCAAGGCAGACATCGCGCGAGTCGGGCTCGAGTCCCCGGCACTCGACCTGCGGCGCGAAAAGGACGGCAGCCTGAGTCTGGCGAGGCTCATTCCGAAAATTCCGACGCAGGTCAACTCACGCTCCGACGAAAAGGCGGGCGGGCCGTTTGCTTTCGAAATCGGCGAGATCGCCATCACGCACGGCATGGTCAACGTCGCCGATCTGATGCCGGAAAAGCCCTTTCGCCGGCGCATCGAGAAGTTCGAACTGCGGGTTCGCGGACTGAGCAGCACGGACGCCTCGCGCGCACGCGTCGAGACCGGATTCGAGTCGATTGCGATCGGCGCCGACGCGGCGTCGCCCGTTCCCGCCCGCGTCGACTATACGGGTGAATTTCAGCTCAATCCCATGCAGGTCGTCGGCAAGCTGCAGATTCTCCAGCTCAAGCTGGCAGACCTCTACCCCTACTATGAGGCCGCCATAAACGCCGAAGTGCAAGGCGGCACAGCGGATGTTTCGGCCGCGTTCGATATTGCAATCAAGGACGCAGCGCCTGCGGGCCGGGTTTCCGGAATCACGGCGACCCTCAGTGACGTTCGCCTACGGCTTCCCGATTCGCGCACGCCGTTCCTCGAGATCGCTTCCGCCTCCGTCGAAGACGGTGAAGCGGACTTTGCTACGCGACGCGTGACCCTCGGGAAGGTCTCGATCGACAGCCTGGTGTACGCGATCGAACGCGCGGCCGACGGCACGATCAATGCCACTCGCCTTCTCAAGAGCGTTCCGGCCAAAGCGGCGCAGTCGCCGACATCAGAGCCCTGGGTCGTCTCCCTGGGCCGGCTTGAGCTCGAGCGAGGCCGTGCCACTTTCGTGGACCGGACGGTAAAACCCGGCGTGAAGGTCGCACTTCGTAACATGACCTTCACCGGCGCGCAGCTCAGCACCGCGGAGGACACACAGGGAGAGGTCTCGTTCACGGCCACGGTGAACCGCGCCGGTTCGATTTCGCTGCGTGGCCGACTGTCGCCGAATGTTTCCGGAACAGTCGCCGTCGTCGCGAGCAAGATCGACCTCGTGCCCTTCAATCCGTACCTGGCGCCGCACACAAACGCCGACGTTGCGAGCGGCAACGTCTCTGCTCGCGGGTCGCTCACGATCAATCGCGGCAATGAAATTCGTGCAGCATACAAGGGGGACTTCGAAATTTCCGGTGTGGCGCTGCGCAACGAAAAAGGCGGCGAAGATCTGCTGAAGTGGCAGTCGCTTCGACTGGCCGGCATCGATGCCGCCTCCGAGCCGCTCCGGGTCAGCATCGACGCGATCGCGCTGGCGGACCTTTTCGCCCGGCTCGTCCTGGATTCGAAAGGTCAGCTCAACCTGCAGGAGCTTGCGCAGGATGCGCCAGCCGGTCCATCGCCACCCGCGAATCCTCAGGCGGGCACCAGCACGACGAAATCGACGCAATCGTCTCAATCGACGCAATCGTCTCAATCATTTCAATCGTCCCGTGTAAAGCCGAAAAGCGCCGAACCCCGCCCGCCCGATTCCCTGCAGGCCGTCGAGTGGCTGCGCATCGGCAGCGTGCAGCTGCAGAACGGGAACATCGATTTCAGCGATTTCTTCGTGCGGCCGAACTATCGCGCCGACCTGACCGAGCTGAGCGGAAGTATCTCGACGCTGACATTCGACAAGCCCGGAGATCTCGAGCTGAGCGGCAAGCTGAACCAGACGGCGCCTCTGGAGATTCGCGGTCGTATCAATCCGCTCGCCGCAAACCTCACCCTCAACGTCCAGGCAAGCGCCCGCGATATCGAGCTACCGCGCCTCTCGCCGTATTCCGCCAAGTACCTCGGATACGGCATCGATCGGGGCAAGCTCTCGGTCAAGGTCAGGTACGTGCTCGAGGACCGCAAGCTTGCTGCCGAAAACAACCTGTATCTCGACCAGCTCAAGCTCGGCGAGAAGGTGGCGGGTCCGGATGCTTCGGACTTGCCCGTGCCGCTCGCGATTTCTCTGCTGCAGGATCGGAACGGCGTGATCGACGTGAACCTGCCGATCGGCGGTTCGCTCGACGATCCGGAGTTCAGCGTCGGGGGCATCGTCATGCAGGTGATCGGAAACATCATCACGAAGGCGGTGACGGCGCCGTTCGCCCTGCTCGGTTCCATCGGAGGCGCAGAAGGCGGTCTCGACTATCTCGAATTCGATCCCGGGAGCGCGCGCCTGTCGGCCGCTGCCGAAAAGAAACTGGTGGCGCTCGGCAAGGCCCTTGCGGATCGCCCCGCCGTGAAGCTGGACGTGACCGGTCGGGCGGACCCGAACACCGATCGCGCAGGGCTCCGGCGCGCCGCAGTGGACGGCGCGGTCAAACAGGAGAAATTCGACCGCCTGCGCGACGTGGGCGGGGCGCCGAAATCGGCGGATGACGTCACCGTGGATGCCAAGGAGTACCCGGATCTCCTCAAGCGCGCCTATGGTGACGCGGACATACCCGGCAAGCCGCGCAACATTCTGGGTTTCGACAAGGACATCCCGGTTCCCGAGATGGAGAAGCTGATGCTCGCCAATGCGTCGGCCTCCGACGCGGACCTGCGCAATCTCGCCATCCGTCGTGCGCAGGCCGCCAAGGACTATCTGACCGGCCCCGGCCAG
>JAABRB010000162.1 GCA_011391185.1 Betaproteobacteria bacterium | reverse complement strand
CGCGGGCTCCACGGCACACCGACGCCCATCTTCAGCCGGCACAATCCAGGGAGGACGGAAATCGTGAAGAGGCGTCTTGCGGAGCGCATGACCGCATTCGACGACGCGATATGGGGCAGTCATTCCGACTCGCTCCCGAAAACCCGCGCGTTCCTCGTCCGCCTCACCCGGCTCGTACTGGTGCTGGCGCGCGACCTGGTGCAGGGCCAGCTGACGTTGCGGGCGATGAGCCTCGTGTACACGACGCTCCTCTCGATCGTGCCGTTGCTGGCGCTGAGCTTCTCGGTGCTGAAGGCATTCGGCGTGTACAACCAGATTCAGCCGATGCTGCTCACCTTTCTCGAGCCCCTGGGGGACAAGGGCGTCGAGATCACGAACCGCATCATCCAGTTCATCCAGAACATGAATGTCGGCGTGCTGGGCTCGGTCGGACTCGCGCTCCTCCTCTATACCGCCGTGTCGCTCGTCCAGAAGATCGAGGAATCGTTCAATTACATCTGGCACGTCGCTCGCGTGCGTGGCGTCGGGGAGCGGTTCAGCCGTTACCTGAGCGCGCTGTTCGTGGGGCCGATCCTGCTGTTCGCCGCGCTCGGCATGACCGCCGCAGTCACGAGCATGGCGTTCGTCCGCGACATCCTCGAAGTCGACACGATCGAATGGTTCGTGACCCAGGGTGGCCGGCTGATGCCCTATTTGCTCGTAATCGGGGCATTCACCTTCATCTATGTCTTCATCCCCAACACCAAGGTGCGGACCGGGCCCGCGTTGATCGGGGGAATAGTGGGCGGAATTCTCTGGCAATCCGCCGGCTGGGCTTTCGCGCTATTCGCTGCGGGTTCGACGAAGTACGCCGCGATCTACTCGGGCTTTACAATTCTCATTCTGTTCATGCTTTGGCTCTACCTGAGCTGGATCATTCTGCTTTTCGGCGCAAGCGTCGCCTTCTACGTCCAGCACCCCGAGTACTGCGTCCAGGAACCCGGTGAGCCGCGACTCAGCAACCGGATGCGCGAGCGCCTGGCGCTGATCGTGATGGGCCGGATCGCCCGTTGCCACCTGGATGGTGCACGCCCGTGGACCGCGGATGCGCTCGCGCAATCGCTCCGCGTGCCGATGCGGGCCGTGGAGACGGTGCTCGGTGGACTGCTGGCGGGGGGCGTCGTCGTTCAGACCAGCGACGCGCCGCGCGGCATCGTTCCGGCGCGCGACCTCGAAACGGTGAGCGCGAAGCAGCTTCTCGACCTGGTGCGCGCCGCGGGGGAAGACCGTTTCCTGAGCGTCAAAGCACTGCCAGCGCCGGCACCGGTCGAGGACATGCTGCGGCGAATCGACCGCGCCGCCGACGCCGCGCTCGAGAACATGACGGCGAAGGACCTTGCCGGCGCAATCCCCGAGATGTCAAAGCCATCCGCGCAGGCGGACCCCCGCACAGTCCGCACTTAGCGCGATTCCGCGTGCGCGACGTGCGTGCGCCGGGCGTCTCGACTAGCAGTTCGACCAGTTGGGGGTGTAGATGCACCCCGACCCGTCGCCGCCGACCGAGTAGCCGCCGGAGGCTTCGCTCCCACGATGGAACCACTGGCCACCCTGGCCACCGTTGTAGCCGTATCCGCCGCCGAGCCCGCCGGATGTGCGGCCGCCGTACTCTTGGTTTCCCTGCGTCGGCTGCGGGCAGGCGACCTGACCGCTCTCGACATGCGCGACGCAGCCGTTCCAGACGATATAGTGCCCCTGCGCCAGCATCAAGCCTGTCGTGCGGTAGACCGCGGCGAGTTGCGGTCGCGTCAACTCCGCGCCGTTGACGAATACCCCGGTACCCGACGGATTCGCATACGCCGCGGTAGCCAGCAGGGAGACGGCGATCAATGCCGCAATGGTCAGTATCTTCAAGTCATCCAGCTTGCCCAGCATGTTCGATCTTCCTTGGGTCCGCGTCGGGCATCATCATTACGTGGCCACTTTAGGAGAATGCGTCCGTGGGATCGACGCCGGTTCCCACTCGCAGATTGTGGCGGATGCACATTTGGCCGCCCGGTCCGGGCATTCGCGTGAAAAGCGTCACATGACGACGCTTGCGGGAGACCGATCGGTGCCTTCAGTTGTATCGCGCCCGGCCATGTGGCAGTGTTGGCCTCACGCCCGCCCCGAAAGTCGCGCGCATAGGCCATGAATTGCGGATAGTGATTACGGGCAGCAGGAATGCCGGAGGGAGACATGCCGCTTAAGCGCCTGGGCTGGATCGGGGTCGGCAAGATGGGGACCCCGCTGTGCATCAACCTCCTCAAGGCGGGCTTCGAGCTAAGCGTGGTCGATACCGATCCCGCGCGCGTCACGGAGATCACGGCCAGGGGCGCGAAGCGCTGCCCGGATGCCGCCGCGCTTGCGCAAAGCACGGACGTGATTTTCTCGATGGTGCCGAACGACGAGGCGCTCCTCTCCATCGTATCCGGCGAACCCGGCATCGTTCGCACGATCGGTCCCGGGCAGATCTATGTCGACCTGAGCACGGTCTCGCCCGCCGGGTCGGCGCGGGTGGCGGAACTATTGGCGCCGACGGGCGCGCAGTACGTTCGCGCACCGGTGTCGGGCAGCACAGCGAATGCGACCGCCGGGACCCTCGCGCTGTACTGCTCGGGGCCGAAGGCTGCCTTCGAAGCGGTGCGTCCCGCGCTGGAGCAAATCGGGAACCGGCTGACCTATTGCGGCCAAGGCGAGGAAGCGCGCGTCCTGAAACTGGTGATCAACATGATCGTCTGCATGACGCCGGCGATCGTCGGGGAAGCGCTTTCGCTCGGCTCGAAAAGCGGCCTCGACTGGTCGCAGATGATCGATGCCATCGGTCAGAGCGTGGGGGCATCGCCGGTGATCGGCTACAAAGCGGACATGATGAAGCGGCGTGACTGGACACCCATGGCCACCATCGACCTGGTCGCGAAGGACCTGGACCTCGCGCTCGAATGGGGGCGCGTCCAGGGCGCGCCGATGCCGCTGACCGGCATGGTTCATCGATTCAACGCGGCGTTTCAGGCCGCCGGTGACGGTGGGCTGGATTTCTTCTCGGTACTCACCTGGCCCGAGCGGCTTGCGAAAGACTGACCGTCGGCCGCACGGACGATCCCGATATCATTCCGGGTGGGCGGGGGCGTGTTTCCCCGCCGGTTCCCGATCTGCCGGAAAAGCGAGGCTATGACCAGCATCGAAAACGAGATCCTGGAGCTCGAAGCGGAGCGTTGTGCAGCGATGATTTCCGGTGACGAATCGACGCTGCGCCGCCTGCTGCACGACGAGATGATCTACACGCATTCCTCGGGCTTCGCGGACACCAGGTCGAGCTTCATCGATGCCATCACGAGCGGAAAATTCGACTACAAGAAAATCGAGCATGTGAAGGAACGGGTCCGTTTCTATGGCACCACCGCGCTGGTGAGCGGCGAGGCCGCAATCGAAATTGATGTGGCAGGCGCACCCCGCACGCTGAACCTGTGCTATCTCGCCGCCTGGACCCGGACCGAGGCCGGATGGAAGTTCGTCGCATGGCAATCGGCGAGCATTCCGACATGACCATACTTCCCTGCGCCCGCGTACTTGCCGGGCAAGCACCCGAAGCCAGTCCCGTCACAATACGCGGCTGGGTCCGCACGCGCCGCGATTCGAAGGCGGGTATTTCCTTCGTGAACGTGTCCGACGGCTCTTCCTTCCATCCGGTCCAGGTCGTGGCGCCGAACACGCTTGCCAACTATGCGTCCGAAGTCCTGCACCTGAACGCCGGCTGCTCCGTCGAGGCCACCGGCATCATCGTGCCCTCCCCCGCCAAGGGGCAGCCCTTCGAGATGCAGGCGAGCGCGATCAGGGTCGTCGGCTGGGTGGAGGATCCGGACGCGTATCCGATTCAGCCCAAAGCGCACTCGCTCGAATTCCTGCGCGAGGTGGCCCATCTCCGGCCGCGAACGAATGTGATCGGTGCGGTGACCCGGATCCGGCACACCGTGGCGCAGTCGATTCATCGATTTTTCCACGACAACGGCTTCTTCTGGGTCAACACACCCATCATCACCGGGGCGGACGCCGAGGGCGCCGGCGAGTTGTTTCGCGTATCGACGCTCGACCTCGCGAACTTGCCGCGCACTCCCGATGGAAAAGTCGACTTCACACAGGACTTCTTCGGCCGCGAGACGTTTCTGACGGTATCGGGCCAGCTCAACGTCGAGAGCTACTGCCTGGCGCTCTCGAAGGTCTATACGTTCGGTCCGACGTTTCGTGCCGAGAACTCGAACACCAGCCGACACCTCGCGGAATTCTGGATGATCGAGCCGGAAATCGCCTTCGCCGATCTTTCGGACGATGCAAATCTCGCGGAGGCCCTGCTCAAGCACATCTTCGAAGCCGTGCTCACCGCGCAACCCGACGAAATGGCTTTCATCGAGCAGCGCGTCGAAAAGGGGGTGATCGAAAAACTGCAGTCGATCGTCCGATCGGAATTCGTGCGGATGGATTACACGGAGGCCATTGCAATCCTCGAGCGTGCGAAGGAAAAGTTCGCGTTTCCCGTGAAGTGGGGCGTGGACCTGCAATCCGAGCACGAGCGCTACCTGACCGAGAAGCACGCCGGGAAGCCGGTGATCGTGCTCAACTATCCAAAAGGCATCAAGGCCTTCTACATGCGCGTCAACGACGATGACCGGACCGTGGCGGCGATGGATGTGCTCGCGCCGGGCATCGGCGAGATCATCGGCGGCAGCCAGCGCGAGGAACGGCTCGACGTGCTCGATTCCCGCCTGGCCGAGACCGGTCTCGATCCGGACCATTACGGGTGGTATCGCGATTTACGCCGCTACGGTACGGTACCGCATGCGGGGTTCGGTCTCGGTTTGGAGCGCACCGTCGCCTACGTCACCGGCGTCTCGAACGTCCGGGACGCAATCCCATTTCCCCGGACGCCGGGGAACGCGAGGTATTGACTCATGAAAATCGCGATACTCGGCGCGACAGGTGTTCTGGGGAGACCGGTCGTCGCAAAGCTGCTCGATCGCGGGCACGAGGTCGTCGCGATTGCGCGCGATCCGTCGAAGCTCGCAGCCCAATCCCGGTTGCATGCAATGCACGGAGACATCCTCGATCCAGCCTCGCTCGTCGCGCCGCTCGC
This sequence comes from Betaproteobacteria bacterium, assembly GCA_011391185.1. Next base: position 2,473 of record JAABRB010000162.1, on the reverse strand, counting down.
GGGTTGCGACGCAGTCCTTCACCTCGCGACGGTCATCCCCCGGACCGGGACGTGGTCGGAATGGTCCCAAAACGATCGGGTGCGCCTTGAAGGAGCGCGCAATCTGCTCGACGTCGCACGCCGCAGCGGCCAAGCGCGCTACATCCAGCAGAGCGTCTCGATGCTGCTCGTCGGGCCTCGGGACGTGATCGCGGACGAGGACGCACCGCTCCGTCCCAGTGCCCGCCTGGAGTCCGCGCAGGCGATGGAGCAGTCGGTGCGTGAGTCCGATCTGCCCTGGGTGATCCTCCGGGGCGGCGCTTTCTACGGCCGCTCCAGCGACCGAATGGAATATCTGAATCGGCTCGCGCGCGAAGGCCGTCTTGCGATTCCGGGAGACGGGGGCGATTACATCTCCCTCGTCCACGTGGAGGACATGGCCGACGCCGTGGTTCGCGCCGTCGAATCGGATCTGGCGGCGCAGATCTTCAGTATTGTCGACGATTACCCGGTCACTTACCGGGAACTCTACGAGTACATTGCCAAAGTGAACGCCGTGTCTCCGCCTGCATTCGATGGCCCTCCGCTATTGCCCGGTTTCCGCGTGAGCAATGCGCGCGCGCGCCGCGTGCTCGGCTGGTCGCCCCGGTTCAAGGACTACCGCGCCGGCTGGACGACCGATTGAGCGTGGCGGAAAACGGGGGAAGACTCGTGAAATCCGTGCGCGTCATCGTCTTTCCCGGCGGCTTCAACTGGCCGATCTGGGTCGCCCAGGAAAAGGGCCTCTTTGCGCAGAACGGCATCGGCGTAACGCTGACGCTGACCCCGAACTCGGTCTTCCAGCTCACCGGACTCATCGAGGGCAAGTTCGACATCGCGATGACCGGGATCGACAACCTCGTCGCCTATCGCGAGGGCCAGGGAGAGGTCGACGTTGTCGGTCCCGATCTCTTTGCGTTCATGGGCAGCGACACTGCGTTCCTCAGGCTGGTGACCGTGCCCGAAGTGAAGACCATTTGGGACATTCGCGGCAAGGTGCTATCGGTCGATGCGCGCACGACCGGCTTTGCATTCGTGCTGCTCGAGATCCTGGAGCGCGGCGGCCTGAAGGAGCCCGCTTTCTCGATCGAGAAGGCAGGGGGCGTGCTCCAGCGCTTCGAGGCCTTGATGGCGAGGAAGCATGCCGGAACCCTATTGATGACGCCGTTCGAGGTGCGCGCGGAAGCGAAAGGATTCAACCGGCTCGCGAGCGCGGTCCAGGTGCTGGGACGCTACCAGGGCATCGTCGGCGGCGCGCGCAAGAGCTGGGCCGATGCGAATCGAGATACGGTGATCGGATATATCCGCGCGTATTCCGATGCCGTGGACTGACTCTACGACCCGGAAAACATGGACGAGGCGCTCGCGGTATTCGCAAGCAACGTCCCGGGTGCCGAGTCCGAGATCGCGCGCGCGGCGTACCGCATCCTATTGAGCCCCGAGGAAGGTTTTCAGAAGAAGGCGGCAATCGACATGGAGGGCGTGCGCACCGTGCTGCAGCTTCGCTCCAAGTTCGGCATGCCCAGGAAAAGCCTGATCGAACCTGCGAAGTACTACGATCCGATCTTCCACGAAGCCGCGATGCGACGCTGACAGATCCGCGAGCCGGTCGCTGGCGAGGCGGCGATTGCGACGCAGCATCGTGCTGCGTAAACTGGTGTACGAAGGCGATCGCCGTGCTCCCCGTGCTCGGCTCGCGTCTTCCCCGGAAGCGCGGGCCGCGCCCGGCTGATTAGCGGTCAGTCCGGTTAACCGCGTAGGGAGTCAGAGCTTCTGCAGATTGACGGACGGATCGGCGATATCGACCGCGCGTACCGTCTTCGCTTGCTCGATCAGGCGCCGCGCGGCGCGCAGGTCGCGCGGAGCATTGACCGACACGACGGCCTGGATCGCTGCATCCCGGAGGTAGAAGAGGCTGAAGCTCGCGCTAGTGGGGTCGCCGCGCGTGACAGCTTCCGGCCAGCGCTCGGGCATGCCGAGCATCTGAATATTCGCCTCGTACTGATCCGACCAGAACCAAGGCAAAGGATCGTACCGCGCGGCGCCGCCGAGCGCCGCCTTGGCCGCGACGATCGCCTGATCCTGCGCGTTCTGCCAGGATTCCAGGCGAACGCGGCGTCCGAGGCGTGCGCCCGGCTGGTCAGTCACATCACCCGCCGCGAAGATGTCCGGATCCGACGTGCGCCCCTGCTCGTCGACGACGATGCCGTTCGCGACGTCGATTCCGGCATCGCGGGCCAGCTCGACGTTGGGCACGATGCCGACACCGATCAGCACTGCGTCCGCGGCAAGCTCCGCTCCGCCGGCAAGCACTGCAATGATTCCTCCACCCGGTTCGGTCCGGAGTGACTCGAGACCCGCCCGGAGACGGATCTCCACGCCGTGGTTCGCATGCAGCCGCCCCAGATACGCCGAGAGTTCCGGCGACGCGGCCCGCGCACACAACCGGTCCAGA
>JAABRB010000161.1 GCA_011391185.1 Betaproteobacteria bacterium | reverse complement strand
ATGCAAAACGCCGCCTCCCCTCGAGGCGACGCCGGTTCCGATGTCTTACGCACGTGCGTTCCAACGTCTTGCATCACGCTGCTAGGGAAGCTCTGCGCAAGCCGCCCCGTGCGCGACCGAGGCGATTCGGGCCGAGGGCTATGCGCCGAAACGATGCTTTCCCGCAGTGACGCGTCTGGCGAGCAGCGTGTCCTTGCCCGGCTCGAGCAGGAACTGCACCGTCTGCCCGATCACGAGTGCCTCGAACGACGGGCTCGCCACGTTCTCGGCTCCGAAGTAGGCCTCGCCGCCGTCGGTGGTCTCGATCAGTCCGGAGCGTTGCTTCGCGTCGAGACGAGTGATCCGCCCGTGCACCGGCAGCTCGTGATGCTTGACATCCTGTCGTTGCAGCCCGATCTCGTCCTCGAGCATGCGCTTCGCCGCGTCGAACGCATCGCGCAGCGCCACGAAAGCGTCCTCGTCGCTGTCGCGATTGACAACGAGCTCGTGCCCCGGGACGCGCATATCGATCCGCAGGTTGAAGAGGCGTCCCTGGTGCTGGTGGCGCCGACTCTCCACCACCACCACGTGGCAGCTTATGAGCCGCGGGTAAAATTCCTCGAGCTTCGCGGCCTTTTCGCGAATCACCGCTTCGAGCGCGTCCGAACGGGAAATGTCCTGAAAGGTGATCTGGAGCGGAATCTGCATGCGGCCCTCTCGTTGCTCCTGGGGAGAGCTGCAGAAAGCAGCCCTTTGAGCCTACAGTGCACCACGCGCAGGGGGCCGGTTTGATTTTGGTCAAGTACGCCGCCCGACGCGCGCCCGATGATGGTTTCGACGATTGCCGCCTTGCGCCTCGAGGCTGGGTCTGCTATGTCGGCTCGACGCGACGCCGACCGTGTCATGCGAACCCCGAAGCGGTGGCTTTGCTGATGCGGGGAACTTTGATTGCGGTCAGCACGTCAATGGATCACTGCTGCCAAAGTAGCGACGGTTGTGTATGGTCTTGAATATGCGCGAATCGCGGATTTTGCGAGATGCCAAACGCCCCCAACGGAAAGTTGCCGCTCGCTCGCCGCGAGTCGGTGCTAGTCGTTCCGATTGACGGTCCGCCTGCCGGCGAGATCGTGCAGCTTACGGTCGACCTTTGGAGCGAGGGCGTACAGGCAACGCTCGGCGAGTCGATTGCGCTCCCGACGAGGGCATACGAGCGCGGCCGCGAGCAGTATCGCGCCGAGGAACTGCTTGCCGCCGTCCGCGAGCTCGACGGCCGACGCGTTCTTGGGGTCACGGCCAGCGACGTATATACGGAAGGCCGCGACTTCGCTTTCGGCCTCGCCGACTCCGCGGGACTCGCGGCGGTGATCTCGTTTTTCCGCCTCCGCCTCAAAGTCGACGAGGCGACGTTCCGCGCACGCGCGTTGAAGGAGGCGATCCACCAGCTCGGCCATACTTTCGGGCTGGGTCACTGCGGAAACCACCGCTGCGTCATGTACTCGGCGAGTTTGCCCGAAGACATCGACCGCAAGTCGAACCGGCTTTGCGATACGTGTCTGCTGCGGGCAAGCCTTCGTGGGCGCCTGCCGGGTTGATCCGCCTTGCGCGGGGGACTCTTGAAGGACTCCGTAACGTTCTTGGCCGCAATGCGGCTCGCTGGAGGATTATGAGATCGGTTCTAGACTCACTTACCGGTGCGTTGCCAATCGTTCAGGGACTCGAGCGTTCCCGCGGCCGATACCCCGTGCGGGCGATCATCCGATGAAACCGCGAAGAATCCTGGCGGGCGCACTCGTGGTGCTCGGCGGAGTGATCATCTTCGCTGCACCCGAAACGATGAGCGGCGCTGCGCTCATTGCGGTCGGTGTCCTGGTCGAGGTCGTCGGCATCATGCTCGAGCGGCGCTAGCCGCGCGCTGTCATCGAACGCTAGTACAGCCCGGAGACGTAGTCCTTCTCGATGATCGCGTCCACCTCGTCGACCGACGCTTCCAGCTTCCCCGCGGCAACCAGCGCCTCGGCCATGCTCGGCAGTCCGGTCAGCTCGGGCCAGGCCGCAGGGTTCCAGAGGCTCGATCGAATCACGCATTTCGCGCAGTGGAACATCACCTGCTCGACACCCACGACCAGCGCGAAGTCGGGAAGCTTCCCGGACACCGCCATCGACTCCCGGAGCGCGCGATCGCGGACGATGATTGCCCGGCCGCTGACACGGAGCGTTTCCCGCTTTCCGGGAACGAGAAAGAGCAGACCGACGGTAGCGCGTTGCAGTACGTTCTTGAACGTGTCTGCGCGCCGGTTGCCGAGGCGATCCGGGATAGCCAGTGTCATGTCGTCCAGCACATGGACGAATCCCGGCGGATCCCCTTTCGGCGAAATGTCCATTCGCCCTTCGGCGTCCGACGAGCTGACGAGCACGAAAGGGGATCTGGATATGAAAGCCCGGCAATGCCGATCGAGGAACGCGATCTCCTTCCGTGCCGCTCGATCGCTCGGACCACCCATGACGGCCCGGAACTGCTCTTCCGATGCGATGACTTCGGCAAATCTGTTGCTCAAGTCCACGGCTCATTCCCCTCTTCGAGTAGGACCTGCGTCTGACATCGACGCCCAACGCCCCTCTGCAAGCGGATGTTAGCGCCCGCCATATGATTGCGTCGTGGTCTGATCAGCGCCGAACATCCGAAGCACGACCCCGTAATCTGCGCAAGATTGATCCTTACCGGAATGAATATGCCGCGGCATATGCTCAAATCCGGCGGCGATCTCTGCACGAGCACCAACAACGGCGGCATTTCCCGCATAGCGCGCCCCGCATACTTGGTACACTCCGTACCATGAAAATCCCGAAAAGAATCAATCCGCTGGTCGAGGAAGGCCTCGTCGACGAGGTGGTGCGTCAACTGATGAGCGGCAAGGAGGCCACAGTTTACGTGGTCCGCTGCGGCAATGAGGTCCGTTGCGCAAAGGTGTACAAGGACGCCCAGCAACGCACCTTCCGCCAGAGCACTGCATATCAGGAAGGTCGTAAGGTCAAGAACAGTCGCGACGCACGCGCGCGTGGCAGGGGCACGCGCTACGGCCGCAAGGTTCAGGAAGCGGCGTGGCAGAACGCCGAGGTGGATGCCCTGTATCGCCTGGCCGCTGCCGGCGTGCGCGTGCCGCAGCCGCATGTCTGCTTCGAAGGCGTGCTGCTGATGGAGTTGGTGACCGATGCCACCGGCAACGCTGCACCGCGGTTGAGCGACGTTGAAATGAGCGAAGCGATGGCGCTCGAGGTCCACGCCACGCTACTTGACCAGGTCGTGCTGATGCTGTGCGCCGGGGTGATCCACGGCGATCTGTCGGAATACAACATCCTCGTCGGCGCTGACGGGCCGGTCATCATCGACCTGCCACAGGCCGTGGATGCGGCCGTCAGCAGCAGCGCCGCCGCGATGCTCGAGCGCGACGTCGGCAACCTGGCAGCGTACTTTGGCCGATTCGCGCCGGAACTTCTTGTCAGCGAATACGGCAAGGAGATCTGGGCGCTGTATCAGGCTGGATTACTCGTCCCCGGGGCCAAGCTGAGCGGACGCGTCGCCGCAGACGAACGCCCCGCCGACCCGGGCGCGGTCCTGCGCGAAATCGCATTGGCCCGCAAGGAAGAACGGGAAGAGGCCGCTCTCAGGCTCGCCGAGCAGGCTTAGCAGTCTGTTGAAAAACTCCGCGCACGCGCGCAGGGGATATACAAGGGGCTCGCCCCTTGTTCGTTCCGGCGGATATACAAGCGGGCTTTCCCCCTTGTTCGTGCGCCCGGGGGTTGCCCTGCATGCGGAATTCGCCACTCGAAGCCGCCACGACGGGCATCTTTCAACACCCTGTTAAGGTCCGCGCTCCGGGCAGTGCGCCGACGCCGCGAGCGCCGACTGTCGGGCACCACGAAAGCAGCCGCTCTTCGGCGCATGTACAGGGAACCGCTCCTGAGCGCCCCACGGTGTGTCGCCAGCGGCGCGGGAACGGGGGCCGAGCGCAGAGAATTGTAGGTCTTCGCGCGCCATCGCCGCCCGCCGGCCGGAACCCGTCCGTTTGTCTCTAAGACGAAACCGCGCTCGCAGGCCCGGGGAGCGACAATAGCGCGCCATGCGGCGGCTGCCCACGTCATCGCCTAGGACAATGCGCCGCGCGCCGGAGGCCCACGACCAACCCCGTCCCCGCCGCTCGCCGACTCATGGAGATCATCCAGTTACCCGCTGACGCTGCGCTCGCGAGCCTGCGGAGCTCGCGCGACGGCCTTGCGTCCGACGAGGCCGCCAGGCGACTCGCCGAGTACGGCCCGAACCGGGTCGAGGAGGCAAAGCGCGAGCCTTCCATGCTCCGCTTGGCGCGCCAGCTCACGCACTTCTTCGCGCTCGTCCTCTGGTTCGCGGCCGGGCTAGCGTTCCTCGCCAGCGCATACGACCCGGGCCAGGGCATGGCGATGCTCGGTGTCGCAATCATCGGCGTGATCCTCGTCAACGGCGTGTTCTCCTTCTGGCAGGAGCACCGTGCCGAGCGCGCTGTCGCGGCGCTGAAGGCGCTGCTACCGCGGCAGGCCACCGTGCTGCGCGACGGACACGCCACGCGTCTTGCGGCCGACGCGCTCGTCCCCGGCGATGTGATCCTGGTGCGAGCGGGCGACGACGTTCCCGCCGATTGCCGGCTGATCGAGGCTTTCGGCATGCAGGTCAATCTCGCCACCCTGACCGGAGAGTCGTCTCCCAGTCCGCGCGTGACCGAGCCAGCCCGCGAGGTCGACCTGCTGCGCAGCCGCAATACCCTCCTCGCCGGAACCGCCCTGATGTCAGGCGAAGGAAAGGCGGTCGTGTTCGCGACCGGCATGCGCACCGAGTTCGGCAGGATCGCGCACCTCACGCAGGCCGCCGGCGAGCCGCCGTCACCGCTGCAGCTGGAGATCGCGCGCCTCTCGCGGCTGGTCGCGGCGCTTGCCCTGCTCCTCGGGACGGTGTTCTTCGCGGCCGGGCGGCTGCTCGGGCTCGGCTTCTGGGAGAGCTCTCTGTTCGCCATCGGAATCATCGTCGCAAACGTCCCGGAAGGCCTGCTGCCGACGGTCACGTTGGCTCTGGCGATGGCAACGCAGCGCATGGCTCGGCGGAACGCGCTCATCCGCCACCTGCCCGCGGTGGAGGCGCTCGGGTGTGCGAGCGTCATCGTCACCGACAAGACCGGCACGCTCACCGAGAACCGCATGACCGCGCGGTCCGCGTACTTCGCCGACGGCCCATGCGAGCTCAACGGGCCCGACCGCCCGCTGGTCGACGCGCATCGCCCGTTCCTCGAAGTCGCGCGCCACTGCCACAATCTCACCGAAGTAATGCTCGAAGGCACGCAGCGGCTCTACGGTGACCCGACGGAGGTCGCGCTCGTGGAGCTCGCGAAGCGCACGCTCGGCCCCGGCGTCCCTTACGCACGCACGGACGAGGTTTCGTTCGACACCAGTCGGATGCGCATGTCGACGGTCCACGACGCCCCTACGGGACGAGTGCTTTACTGCAAGGGCGCGCCGGAGAGCGTGCTTCCGCTCTGCAGTGCGGTGCACGCGCCCGGTGGCGTGCGTCCGCTGACTGCAGTGGCGCAGCAGGAGTTTCTGGCGGCGCAGGACGACATGACAGCGCGCGGCTTGCGCGTCCTTGCGCTTGCTTTTCGGCCGCTCCCCGCGGGCATCGATCGCGCGCACTGGGAGGACGATCTCGTGCTCGCCGGGCTGGCGGGCCTCGAGGATCCGCCGCGGCGTGAGGTGCCCGCCGCAATCGCGAGTTGCAGGGCCGCCGGCATCCGCGTGATCATGGTCACCGGCGACCATCCCCACACGGCGTGCGCTATCGCGCGCGAGATTGGCCTCTCCGACTCGCCGGCGTCGGTCACGGGCGACGAGATCCTGCACATGTCCGACATTCGGCTGCAGCTCACGCTCGACGCGCCCGAGACCCTCTTCGCACGCGTGACCGCCGACCAGAAGATGCGCATAGTCGACGCGCTGCAGCGCAAGGGCCACGTCGTCGCTGTCACCGGCGACGGCGTCAACGATGCACCGGCGCTCAAGCGCGCCGACGTCGGCATCGCGATGGGCGTGGTGGGCACCGACGTTGCACGCGAATCCGCGGACATGATCCTGCTCGACGACAACTTCGCATCGATCGTCGCCGCGATCGAGGAGGGCCGTGCGGTCTTCCAGAACATCCGCAAGTTCCTCACCTATATCCTCACCTCGAACATCCCCGAGATCATTCCCTATCTCGCTTTCGTGCTGTTCCGGATCCCGCTGCCACTCACAGTCATCCAGATCCTCGCGGTTGACCTCGGCACGGACATGCTTCCCGCCCTTGCACTCGGCGCCGAGAAGCCCGCGGCCGACACGATGCGGCGGCCCCCGCGCGGTCGCGCCGAGCGATTGCTCGCCTGGCCTCTCCTGGCGCGCGCGTACCTGTGGCTCGGGATGATGGAGGCCGCGGCGGCGATGACGGCATTCTTCTTCGTACTACGCGCGGGCGGCTGGCAGTACGCGGAGGTGCTCGCGCCGCGTGACCCGCTCTATCTTCAGGCGACCACTGCATGCCTCGCCGCGATTGTCGTCACGCAGGTGGTGAACGTCTTCGTCTGCCGCGACGCGGTCCACAGCGCATTCGGCGTTCCCGCCAACCCGCTCATCCTGTTGGGCGTGGCGTTCGAGGTCGCGCTCATTCTCGCGATCGTGTACACGCCTTGGGGGAACGCGCTACTCGGCACCGCGCCGATCCCGGTTTCGGCATGGCTGATCGCACTGGCATTCGCCGCAGTGATGCTCGCGCTAGAGGAGATGCGCAAAGCACTCGTCCGGGCCATGGCCGCGCCCTAGCCCGGACATCTTGTCAATGCCCGAATCGGGCCGGCGCTGCGTCGCGGCCCGGGTGCTCTGCGCCGTCGCGACCCCGCGACAGCGAATCGCGTGAGGTCCACGCTCGCCGGCTTGCCCAAGCACTTGCTCACCCGCAGTCCGCTTTGCCTCACCCGTCTCAACTTCCGCCCGTGGCCGAAAGCCAATCGCGCGCTCGGCCACAGGTCTGCGAAAATTCGGATTGGCGCAAAGAGAGGACCCCTGCGACGTCGCAAGGGCTTGAATGGATGGCGCGCCCGGCAGGATTTGAACCCGCGAGCCTCTGGTTCGTAGGCGGTTGGGGCGGAATTTCGAGGCTTGTTAATTCAACCACTTGCAGCGCTTGCCCAACCCAAAACCAATCTAGCCCAGTCACAGTTTGGTCACACCCAATCTGAGTTGGGCGCAAACGGGTCACACCCGCCGAATCGGGCCAGCCTGTAAAATACGCACTTAGATGCTTATGCGTATAGGTGCTGACGATGGACGAATCGACGCGCTGGACGGTGAAGGTCTCGAAGGAGACCGACGTAACGTTGAGGACCTACCTTGCGCAGTCCGGCCTGCGCAAAGGCGACCTTTCGAAGTTCATCGAAGAGGCCGTACGCTGGCGGGTTCTCGACCGAACAGCGGCCGGCGTACGCGAGCGCCTCGGCAAGACCGATCCAAGGGAGCTGCAAGCCTTGATCGACGACGCCGTCCGCAAGGTCCGCTCCGAGCGGGCTGCGCATCGTCGGAGCGAAGCCAGCACAAGAAGGCGAGCTCGCGTGGGCCGAAAGGTACGGACCTCCCGCTG
>JAABRB010000160.1 GCA_011391185.1 Betaproteobacteria bacterium | reverse complement strand
GCGCGGATCGCCGCGGCCGCCGGCCGGCCCGCTCCTTCAGGTCTGCTTGACCTTCACATTACGGTAGCGGGGCGCGTCCTTCCAGAGCACTTCGAACTCGAGCTGGCTGTCCAGCACCTTCCCGAACCAAGCGTTCCCGACCTTGGTCTTGTTGGCCCAGGCTATTCCGCGCTCCCGAGCCGCGTACTGCACCTCCGGATCGAGCTCGATGATCTCGTTGCCGTTCTTGCGGAAGAACGCGAGCGCCTTCGCATCCTCCTGGCCGATCCGGGTGAAGGTCTCGAAGGTCACCAGCTTCGCCGTGAGCTCGATGAGCTTCTTGTCGGTGTCCGAGAGCTTCGCCCACACGTCCTTGTTGATGCAGAGCTCAAAGGGTGCGGTGGGCTGGTGCACGCCGGGAATGATCAGGTACTTGGCAACCTTGTAGAAACCGGGTGTGATGTTCTCCCACAGCGTCCCCCACTCCGTGGCGTCGATCACGCCGCGCTCGAGCGCCGGGTAGATCTCGCCCCCGGGAGTCGTCACCGGCGAGGCGCCGAGCTCCTTCGACATCTCGATCCACGCGCCCGCGGTGCGCATCTTGAGCCCCTTCAGATCGGCAAGTGTCTTCACCGGCTTGCGTGAATGCAGGAACACTTCCGCGGTGCGGATGAAGAGCGGTATCGAAACGATGCCGAACTTTTCGTCGCGGAACTGGCGCTGCAGGTCGATGCCGCCGGCCTCGTAGAGCCAGTGAAGCATGTACTCGGAGTTGAAGCTGCCGGCATAACCACCGAACACCACCGTCGTCGGGTCGGCACCCCAGTCGTAGCCCATCCACGTGTGGCCCATCTCGGCGACGCCGTTCTTCACGGTCTCCGACACCTTCAGGGCGTTGCCCAGGGCACCGCCGGTGAAGACCTGGATCTTCATGCGGCCGCCGGAAAAGAACTCGAGGCGCTCGGCGAACGCCTTCGCGCCGATGTCCATCAGCGGTCCGCCGGACCATGCGGTCGCCATCTTGAAGTTATAGCTCGGTCCGCTCTGGGCCCGCGCCGGCAGCGCCGCGACCGCCGCGGCGGCAGCTGCCGCCGTTACCGCACCCGCCTTCAGAAACTCGCGCTTCTTCATGGCCATCCCCCTCCTATAGTGGTTGATTTTCCGAACGATCACGCGGCTCGCGCAACCGACTCAGCCTGCCCTGCGATATTTCGCTCGTCGTTGATGTATCTCTCGATCTTTGCCCGTAATTCAGGGTTCAGATGCCGCATGCTGTATCCGTTGAACAGATGTCCGACCAGCCCGCGATCCAGGTCGCTCGTCTTCATGAGCCAGTCGGCAATCGGGAAAGTCAGGTTCATGTTGACGTCCATCATGATGCCCTGGCTGTGATGAACGTTGTGATGGCGCCGGATCGTGTTGATGAACGGCGCGAAACGCACGAACCAGTTGTCGTGGACGTGGCAGCAATAGTGGAAGGTCTCGTAGATCAGGTACTGACCGACGATCGTGACCATCAGAACGTAGCCGGCGTTCGGGTTGACCAGCCATCCGAGCAGATACGCGAACGGCGCGCCGAGCGCCATGAATGTGAACAGCGCGCGCCACGGGAAGAAGATGATCCGCCATTCGCGCGAGGTATCCACCGTCATCTCATTGTCGGTGAAGTACTGGTGGTGCTGCCGCGTGTGCCGATCGTAAATCGCTCGCAGCGCCCAAACGTCGACCAGGCGGTGCATCACGTTCTTGTGTATCCACCACTCGAAGAGGTTCGAGAACACGAACACCGGGGCGAACAGGAGCCACTCCCAGGTGGCGTTCTGCATCCGGCTCACGCACCAGGCGATCACCGCGATGCCGACGACGTAGATCACCCCGATGTGCACCGGGCCGTTGTAGAGCGGGTGCACCTCGGACAGGTACTCGGCGCGGAACTTTCGCTGGCGCTCGCCCATCGTGTGTCGCTCGACCAGGGTGTCTCCAAGTGGTCCCATGGCTTGTCTCCTTGCGTTGCCGGCGGTTCAGTCGCTCGTTTCCGAAAACGAGGTGGCGCCCGCCGGTGCACCTGCCCGCCGGCGCAGCGTTGGGTAGGTGATATGTCAGGCGTATATTTGCTGGTCGCCGATTGTCCTCCTGCACGCGCGGAATTTCAAGCGGCGCCCGTGCGCGCGGGTGTTGCAGCGCGACAGAGCCGCGGCACGCTGTCTCAGCGACGCGCCGTGGCAACCTCCGCGACGAGCCGCTTGGTGAGGCCAACGGCGTCCACCGCGTTTGCGGCATAGCCGTCGGCGCCGACCTTTTTCGCGAACTCCGCGCTGACCGGCGCGCCACCGATGATGACGCGACAGCGATCGCGCAGCGTCCGGGCGTCGAGCGCCTTGATCACCGCGCTCATCTCGATCATCGTGGTCGTCAGCAGCGCCGACAGACCGACCACGTCCGGCCGAAAGGCCTCGACCTCGGCGCAGAACCGGTCGCGTCCGACGCTCACCCCAAGGTCACGCACCTCGAACCCTACACCCCGCAGCATCGTGACCACCAGGTTCTTGCCGATGTCGTGCATGTCGCCCTGCACGGTGCCGATCAGCACCTTGCCACGCCGCTGGGTACCGCTCGCGGCGAGGTGCGGCTCGAGCAGGCCGACCGCCGCGGTCATCGCCCGTGCGGCAAGCAGCACTTCGGGAATGAACGCCTCGCCGGCCGCCATGCGGTTGCCGACGACCGTGATCGCCGCGATCAGCCCGTGCTCGAGGATGTCGCTCGCGCTCACGCCCCGGTCCAGGAGCGCCTGAACGTGGGGCTTGATGTCGAGGTGCTTGCCCTTGAAGACGTCCAGCCGCACTTGCGCATAGACCTCCCCGGACTGGTCCGGAGTCGGCGCGGCTGCCGGCCGTGTGCCGGGCGGCGCCGTCTCGAGCGTCCGGGCCGCGCCCGCCTTCAGCGGCAGCGCACCCTCGCGCTCGATACGCTCGCCGATGCGCTGCAGTCGCTCGAAGATGGCCTTCGGGGGCACCTCGTCGGCAATACCAACGACGAGGCGGCTTCCGGGTGCGACAGCGCGGAAGAACCCGTCCAGGTACGCCTCGAAGTCGGCATCACTCGTCTCCGGCAACACGACGGTCGACGGGATCCCGCCAAAGAGCGTGAGGCGCGGGCTCCAGTGCCGGTAATACTCGGCGAACGTGACCTTCGTCATCGGCGTTGGGCAGATCGATTCGGCGATGTGCATCCCGGAGTCGCGAATGAGGTCCATGAGCCCCCGGTTCTCGCCGTCGGTGTGGCACAGCACGCGCTTTCCCACGCTCTCCATGGCAGTGGCGACCTTGCGAATCCAGGGCCGGATCTCCTTCTCGAAGTACGGCGGAAAAGTGAGCATGTCGTCGAAGTTCGCGCCCCACCAGACCACCTCGGCGGGCGACTCGCGGAGGACCGCAATCATCTTGTCCATGAACGGCGCGATCCGGTCGGCGAGGCCGCGCATCTCGGCGTAATGATCCTTGTAATGGATGAAGAACTGCGTCGGGTCGCTCAAATCGCGCTGCATCAGGTGGAAAGGCGAGGCATCCAGCGATCCGATGGCGACCGGCACTCCGTCATCGCGCATCTCCTCCGCGGACCAGCGCCGGAATCGCTCGAAGTTCGGCACCACGTCCATGTGCTCGAAGAGGTAGCCGGCCGGCGCATAGTCCGCCGGCGTCTTGATCAGGTGCTCTACGAGTGCCGGGATGGTGATCCCGTTGCGCTGGGACTCGACGTCGTAGTGCGTGGTTGTGCTCACCACTCCGAGAGGCGTGTGGTACTCGACCCGCGTGCGTGCGCCGGCGCGCTGCACCTTCACTTCGACGCTCTTCGGCAGCACAACGTCAAATACCGTGTCCCGGCTGTAGAAGGCGTTGATGCCGCGGTGCAGGTAGAGCGGTTGGAAGGCCGGATCGAGCTGATCGTCGGCGAACCGATGATGCACGGCCCACCCTTCGGCGCGCGCAATCTCGTTCATCGAGCTGCCTGCGTACTTCCGAGGCAACGTGCCCGAGGTCGAGTTCGCCAGATACCACAGGTCGAGCCGCGGAACGTAGGGCAGCCGGTCCACGGACTCGCCGCGCAGGGCCGCGGCAATGCGAGTTCTATGCGTGTACACCCCGCCTCCTCCCGACCCGCGGCCAGGCAGCCGCGCAGTCCCGATGCCAGGACGTTGAAACATCACCGCTGACATATTAGGCGTATGTCTGACGCGCTGTCCACGGCGGTGCGCCGATCCTTGACACGGATCACGTCCGTGCCGCCGGCGCGCAGGCGCCGGTTCCGGGTCAGAAATCGGTGCTGACGGTGGCGCGGGTGAAGGTCTCGATCTTGTCCAGCAGCTGGTCGGCCGCCGTCGCCGCACCCGTCTCGTCGCCCTTGGCGATGGCACGCGCCATGTCGGCATGCAGCTTTGCGGTCTCGGGCATATCCGCCGCCTGCTTGTAATGCAGGTACCAGAACCGGCGCGAGAGCGACTGCATCAGCACCATCGCGCCCGTCGCGAACTCGTTGCGCGCGGCGACGACACAGAGGTCGTTGAACGACCGGTCCACGCGCATGAAGGTCGTGTCGTCGTTTTGGCGCGCGCTCTTCTCGAATTGGCCAGCCAGCTCGGTGAACTTTGCCCGCTCTACGGGTGTTGCGCGGCGCGCGGCGCTGCGCGCCACCAGCCGCTCGACCTCGCGGCGGACCTCGAGCAGGCGCAGCTGGCTTTTCACGTTGATGTCGGAGACGATCACCCCGCGGCGGGGCAGGATCGTCACCAGCCGCTCGCGCGCGAGGCGCTGCAGCGCCTCGCGGATCGGCGTGCGCCCGATTCCGAGCCGCCTGGAAAGCATCGCCTCGGAAACCGCCGAACCCGGCGGAAGCTTGAGCGTGACGATCAGCTCCTCGAGATAGGTGTACGCCTTGTCGGTAAGCGTCTCCACCACCTCGGGGGCGTCCGCGCGCCGCGGCCGCCGCGCGCGCGGGATCAGGCGTGCCGGCGCTTTTGCACCATGCCGAGGAATTTCTCGTACTCCTTCTCGTCCACGCCGTAACTGTGGTCGTCGTCGGGGAACGCGCTCTCCTTGACTTCCTTGACGTACGCTTTCAGGCCGTTCACCGCGACCTCGGTCAGGTTCGCGTAGCGCTTGGTGAACTTCGGCTTGAAGTCGGTGAAGACGCCGAGCAGATCATAGGAGAGCAGGATCTGCCCGTCGGTGCCGACCCCGGCGCCGATGCCGATCGTGGGGATCTCGAGTTGCTCGCTGATGATCTTGGCGATCTTCGCGGGCACCGCCTCGAACTCGAGCATGAAGCAGCCGGCGTCCTGGATCGCGAGCGCGTCTTCCAGGATCTTCATCGCCGCATCTGCGGTACGGCCCTGGATCTTGAACCCGCCGAACATCGCGATCGTGTGCGGGGTGAGGCCGATGTGCGACGCGGTCGGTATGCCGGCGTCGACCAGCGCCTTCAGGATGTGCGCCTGGCTCTTGCCGCCCTGCGGCTTGACGGCGTCGCACAGCGCCTCCTGCATGAAGCGCGCGGCGTTCGTCAGGGCGCGATCGATCGTGCTGTAGCTCTGATACGGCATGCACCCGAGCACGAACGTGTTCGGAGCCCCGCGGCGCACCGCCTGCGAGTGCAAGACCATCATTTCCATCGTGGCGGGGATCGTGTTCGGGTGACCGTGGCAGGTCATTGCCAGGCTGTCGCCCACCACACAGACGTCGACGCCTGCCGCCTCTGCCCATTTCGCGGAGGTGTAATCCAGCACTGACGTGTAGACCATCTTCTCGCCGATCCGCTTCGATTCGCGGATCTCGGTGATCGTCCGCTTCTTGCGCGCCTCACCCGGCATCTCGGCCCCCTGGTTCGCAGTTGATATGCGAGTCGTATGTTACTCGTTTTTCTGGGTGGCCGGCGCGCACGCGCGCGCCCGATTCTACGATGTCGGCGATGACCCCACGGGCCGCCGCACTACCTTCGTTCGGCGAAGTCTCTACGCGGGCGCGTCAGCGGCAAGCGCCTGTCCGCCACCGTAGCTCGAGTGCTGCGGTTTGGCGCCGCCCTTGGTCACCCGCACCGCGCAGTACTTGAACTCGGGAATCTTGCCGAACGGATCGAGCGCGGGATTGGTGAGCGTGTTCGCCGCCGCCTCGTAGAAGCAGAACGGGATGAACACCGCGCCCTGAGGCGTCCCCTCGTCGGCGCGCGCGTAGAGCGAGATGCTTCCGCGGCGCGACGCGACGGTCACGATGTCGCCCGGCTTCGCGCGCAGACGGTCGAGATCGAGCGGGTGGATCGAGGCCACCGGTTCCGGCTCGATCGCGTCCAGCACGCCTGCGCGGCGGGTCATCGCGCCGGTGTGCCAGTGCTCGAGCTGCCTGCCGGTGATGAGCACCGTCGGGTAGGTCCGGTCCGGCTGCTCGGCCGCGGCGATCAGGTCCGCCGGGACGAATTTCGCGCGGCCGGTCGCGGTCGGAAAGTGCTCGGTGAACACCACCGACTGGCCCGGGTCGCCCTCGTGTTCGCAAGGATAGGTGACCGCCGAATCGCGCTCGAGGCGCTCCCAGGTGATGCCGGCGATCGAATCCATGCACTGGCGCATCTCGTCGAAGACTTCGCGCGGGTGCGAATACGTCCAGCCAAGCCCAAGCCGCTTCGCCAGCTCGACGATGATCCACAGGTCCTCGCGCGCTTCACCGGGCGGCTCGATCGCCTTGCGGCCGAGCTGCACGAGGCGATCGGTGTTCGTCACCGTACCGACCTTTTCGGGCCAGGCGGTGGCCGGCAGCACGACGTCCGCGAGGTAGGCGGTCTCGGTGAGGAAGATGTCCTGCACCACCATGTGCTCGAGGTTCGCAAGACCCTCGCGCGCGTGATGCGCATCCGGATCGGAGAGTGCCGGGTTCTCGCCCATGATGTACATCCCGCGGATCTTCCCTTCGTAGGCTGCGTTCACGATCTCGACCACGGTGAGACCGGGCTTCGGCGCGAGGTCGCGTCCCCACAGCTTCTCGAAGCGCGCCTTCGCCTCGGGATTGTCGACGCGCTGGTAGTCGGGGTACATCATCGGGATGAGTCCCGAGTCCGAAGCCCCCTGCACGTTGTTCTGGCCGCGCAGCGGATGCAGCCCGGTGCCCGGCCGGCCGATCTGACCGGTCGCCACCGCGAGCGCGATGAGGCACCGCGCGTTGTCGGTGCCGTGAATGTGCTGCGAGATCCCCATGCCCCACAGGATCATGGACCCCTTCGACGTTGCGTACGCCCGCGCAACCTCGCGGATCGTTTCCGCGGGAATGCCGCACACGGGCGCCATCGCCTCGGGACTGAACGCCTTCACGTTCGCGGCGAGCGCGTCGTACCCGGACGTGCGGTCACGCACGAACGCCGCGTTGACCAGCCCTTCCGCGACGATGGTGTGCAGCATCGCATTGAGCAACGCGACATCGGTGTCCGCCTTGAACTGCAGGAACCGCCAGGCATGGCGTCCAAGCTCGGTCCGGCGCGGGTCCGCGACGATGAATCGCGTGCCGCCCTTCATCGCATTCTTCATCCAGGTCGCGGCGACCGGATGATTCACGGTTGGATTCGCACCGATGAGGAGCACCACGTCGGCCTTGGTGACGTCCTTGACCGGATTCGAGACGGCGCCGGACCCGATGCCCTCGAGGAGCGCCGCGACGCTGGATGCATGGCAGAGCCGCGTGCAGTG
>JAABRB010000159.1 GCA_011391185.1 Betaproteobacteria bacterium | reverse complement strand
TTTACGGCGCTGTTGCGCCCGGCCATGGTCGGTGGGGGCGTCGAAAGACAGACGCGGGAGAACTCCGGGGAAGACGTGACGCTCGCGGCGTTCCTGACCAGCATCTCCGGGATTCTGGCCGTCATCCTGGCCGTGCTGGGCGGGATCTGGTTTGGCGTGTTCACCCCCACCGAAGGCGCCGGCGCGGGCGCGTTCATCGGGCTCGTGCTGGGCGTGGTGAAGGGCATGCGCTACCAGGACATCATCGATTCGATTCTCTCGGTCGGGCGAACTTCGGCACCCATCCTCCTGCTGCTCGTGGCCGCATCGCTGTATTCGCGCACCCTTGCCATGACCGGCATGACCAACGCGATCCAGGATCTGTTCCTGGACACCGGGCTCACGCCTTTTCTCATCATCGTCGTGATGGTCGGCGTCTGGTTCGTGCTGGGCATGGTGATCGACTCGATCTCGATCATGCTGCTGACGGTCCCGATCTTCGCGCCCATCGCCGAGCAGCTTGGCTACAATCCCATCGCCTTTGCCATCGTCGGCATCCTCGCGATCGAGGCCGGGTTGCTCACCCCGCCGTTCGGGCTGCTGGTCTACACCGTGAAGGCGGCGGTGCAGGACGAGGATCCCGACGTTTCCATCGTCGAGATCTTCAAGAGTTCGATGCCCTACTGGATAATCATCCTCGTCGCCATGACGCTGATCATCCAGTTTCCGCAGATCGCGACGGTCCTTCCGAGCCTGATGTTCTAGGTTTTCCCGGACGTTGAGGTGAAGAATGACGGGTGGCGGGGGCAGGACGTACACTTCACGATCGATGACATGACATGACAGGACAGGAGGGAAATCATGGCTGCATATTGGCTGGCGCGCTCCAAGATCAACGACCCCGTCGCGTACAAGTTGTACACGGACCGGGTGCCGGGAATCCTCAAGCAGTACGGCGGAAAGGTGCTCGCGCGCGGCGGGCGGTTCAAGATCCTCGAGGGCCCGGAGAAGTTCGGGCGCTTCGTGGTGATCGAATTTCCCTCGCTCGAGCAGGCGGTGGCGTGTCACGACTCGCCCGAATACAAGGAGGCGGCCGCCTTCCGCACCGGTGGCGCCGGAGAGGTCGAGCTCGTCATCCTCGAGGCCGGCGAAGCCACGAAGTAGTCGCGCGCGGCCGAGGCAGGTAGCCCGTGCAGTGCGTAGTCATTCCCGCGTAGGCGGGAATCCAGCAGTCAAGGAGCGTCAGATGGAGTTTGTCATACCCGCGCCGAGCATTCCCACTCTTCCGGTGGAGGGTGAGAAAGGCCGCTACCCCGTTTCCCGGATCTTCTGCGTGGGACGGAATTACGCGGATCATGCCCGCGAGATGGGCCACGATCCGAACCGCGAGCCGCCGTTCTTTTTCATGAAGCCGGCCAGCGCGATCCTGACGGGTAACGCCGATTTTCCGTATCCATCCGCCACCAAGGACGTGCACCACGAGATGGAGCTCGTGGTGGCGATCGGCACGGGTGGCGCGAACATTCCGGCCGCGAAGGCGCTCGATCACGTCTATGGCTACGCTGTGGGGCTCGACATGACCCGGCGCGATCTGCAGGGCGAGGCGAAGAAAATGGGCCGGCCGTGGGACACCGGCAAGGCGTTCGACCATTCGGCACCGTGCTCGGCAGTGGTGCCGGCCACGAAGATCGGCCATCCGGGCAAAGGGAAAATCTGGCTCAAGGTGAACGGCGAGATGCGCCAGGAGGGCGATCTTTCCCAGCTCATCTGGAACATTCCGGACACGATCGCATTCCTCTCGACGCTCTTCACGCTCACCCCCGGCGATCTTATTTACAGCGGCACGCCCGCGGGCGTCGGTCCGGTCAACAAGGGCGACACGCTGGAAGGCGCGGTGGACGGCGTCGGATCGATCAAGTTCCGGGTCGTCTGAGCTGATTCGCACGCGCGCAACCGATCCACGACCGGGTTTCCGTCAATGCCCCTGACGAAACTTGAGCATTTCCTGGTTCAAACGACTAATTTCCAGGCGACGTGCGACTGGTACGAGCACGTGCTCGGCCTGACGCGCGGCTACACGCCGGATTTCAGGTTTCCGGTGCAGTGGATGTATCTGGACGGTCATGATGTGCTGCATATCACCCAGGGCGGCACCAATGTGAGCGAAAACCGGATGCGCTACAACGGACAGGAATCGCAGGCCGATTTCGGCAGCGGGGTCGTCGACCACATCGCGTTCCGCTGCCACGGGCTTCCGGAGACGATCGCCCATCTGCGCAGCCGCGCGATCGAGTTCCGGCAGCGCATGGTGAACGATCAGGGCCTGTACCAGCTGTTTCTGATCGATCCGAACGGCGTGAAGATCGAGCTCAATTTCGCAAACGCCGAGGCGATCGAAAACGGGATCGTTCCGGAGCTGATGGCGTCCGATCTTCCGGCGTAAGCTCGGTGCCCGCCGCGTGCGGGCACGCGGCCCGCGCGGCGACACGTATGGCATACTGGATTAGCCGGGGGCAGCGCGCGCCTGCCGGCTGAATGAGGTTACCGTGCCCGCTTCTGCCGCAGTCAAACCCGGCTATTACAAGGACTCCGTTGCGCTGATGCGCGTCGCGCAGCAGATCGCCGCGCGGCACGGCGTGTCGCGCGCGACACTGGTGATGGGCACGCCAGCGAACAAGGCGATCCTCGAAAGCGCCGGAATGCTCGATGCGCGGTTTGGCGCGACTAAGCCCGGTGATCTGCTGATCGCTGTCGAGGCGAGTACCCAGCGCGAAGCAGACGAAGCCATTCAGGAGGCGGAGCGTCTGCTTGCAGGCGATGCGGCCGTCGGTCCGGCACAATCCACCACAGCGATCGCGCCGCGTTCCATCGCGATGGCGCTTGAAGGCGCGGGCCACGCCACGCTCGCACAGATCTCGGTGCCCGGTCCGTACGCCGCCGCGGAGGCCCTCAAGGCGCTCAAGCGCGGCCTGCATGTCTTCCTGTTCAGCGACAATGTGCCGCTCGCGCAGGAATGCGCGATCAAGGCGGTGGCGGAGAAGAAGGGGCTGCTGGTGATGGGGCCGGACTGCGGCACGGCGATACTCGGCGGCGTGCCGCTCGGATTTGCCAATGCCGTTCGGCGCGGCGCGATCGGAATTGTCGGCGCGTCCGGCACCGGAATCCAGCAGGTGACCACGCTCGTTCACCAGCTCGGTCAGGGCGTCTCGCACGCCATCGGCACGGGCAGTCGTGACGTGCTCGATGCGGTCGGAGGCGTCACGCTCAAGCGGGCGTTCGCGATGCTCGCCGCCGACGCGAGCACCAAGGTCATCGTCATCGTCTCCAAGCCGCCGGCAAAGTCCGTGGCGGACCAGGTGCTCGACAGTGCGTCGCACGCGGGGAAGCCGGTCGTCGTGCTGTTTCTCGGTGCGACGGGATTGAAGACCCGCGGAAACGTGACGGTGGTGGCAACGCTCGAGGAAGCGGCAACCGCGGCCGTGGCGCTGGCGACGACCGGCGCCTACCAGGCGGCGCAGTCCATGCTCGATGGAACGGCCACGCTGCCGGCCGAGCTCTCGATGCTCGCAAAGACCCAGCGCTACGTGCGCGGGCTGTACTCGGGCGGCACATTCTGCACCGAAGCGCAGCTCGTGCTGCGCGCCGCCGGCGTCCTTTCGTGGTCGAATGCGCCGCTCGACAAGTCGCGCGAGATTCCCGATCGTGCGCCCAGCGTGTCGCACTGCCTCATCGACCTGGGTGCCGACGAGTTCACCATCGGCCGCCCGCATCCGATGATCGACCACATGGTGCGCGGCGAGCGGCTCGTCGCGGAGGCGCGTGATCCCGAAACGGCACTGATCCTGCTGGATATCGTGCTCGGATATGGATCGCATCCCGATCCGGCAGGCGCACTGGCTCCGGCGATCCGTGCGGCCCGGGCGGTCGCGACGCGCGGCGGCCGACACATCATCCTCGTCGGCTTCGTCTGCGGAACCGAGGACGACCCACAAAATCTCTCGGCGCAAAGCCGCGCGTTGCGCGAATCCGGCGTCAATGTCGTCTCGAGCTCGACCGCCGCGGCCCGGGTGGCGGCAAGTGCCGTCGCCGCCCGCTCCGTCAGCATCAAATCGTGATTGACGTGAGAGATGCGCGCACCATGAAGAGCGACCCGCGGCTGATCGTGGTAGCGATCGGTGGAAACGCCGTCTACCCGCCGGACATCAAGGGAACCGCCGACGAACAGCTTGCGCTGATGGCCACCGCCTGCGAACGGCTGGTTCAGGTGTTCCGTGCAGGGTACCGGGTGGTCCTGACGCACGGCAACGGGCCGGTCGTCGGAAACATTCTGCTGCGGATGGCGCGCACTTCGCGGGAGATGGTCCCGATGCCGATGGACGTCTGCGTCGCGCATTCGCAGGGCGGCATGGGCTACATGCTTCAGCAGACCCTTGCGAACGTGCTTGCACGACACGGAATTGCGACACCCGTGACCACAATCGTCACCCAGGTCGAGGTCGACGCGCAGGACCCTGCGTTCGCGAATCCGACCAAGCCCGTCGGAAAATTCGTTTCGGAGGAGGAAGCGAATCGCTTTGCGGCAGAGACCGGGTGGCAGTTCGTGGAGGACTCGGGGCGCGGCTGGCGGCGCGTCGTCCCCTCGCCGCTGCCGAAGCGGATTCTCGATACGGCGGCGCTCGAGGCGCTGCTTGCTGCCGGCGTGATCCCGATTGCATGTGGAGGCGGGGGCATTCCGGTCATCGCCGGCGTGGACGGGGCGATGACCGGCGTGCCGGCCGTGATCGACAAGGACATGACGAGCGCCCTGCTCGCCGCGGAGATCGGCGCGGGCGCGCTGGTGATGCTCACGGGGGTGGAGCGTGTGGCGCTCGACTTCGGCAAGCCCGGCGAGCGTCAGATCGACCGCATGAACGTCGCGGAGGCGCGCAAGCATCTTGCCGACGGACAGTTTCCACCCGGATCGATGGGGCCGAAGATCACCGCGGCGCTCGACTACCTCGCCCGCGGCGGGCACGAGGCGCTGATCACGTCGCTCGAGCGGTTGGACGAGGCGCTCGCCGGGCGGGCGGGGACAAGGATCACGAAGTGAGGAGCGCGGAGTGACGCGGAGGGTTAACGGGTCTTCCCCTCCTTTTCAAGGAGGGGTGCCCGCGGAGCAGGCGGGGTGGTTCAGGCTTCGATCCGTGCCGCGAACCACCCTGGTTGCTTTGCAGCCACCCCTCCTTCAAAAGGAGGGGAGGAAGAAATGATCGACCACCGCGTGGTGACCATCGGCACCCGGGCGCGCGCGGCGCTCGAGCGAAGCCGTGGGCATGCGGAGACGATTCCCGCTTTTCCCGGATCGACCTACTTGCGGGCCGCGGGCGAATTGATCTGGGTGGGAAACCGCCTGTCGACTGCGCACCCGCGCGCGGTGCTTCTCGATGTGCCCGTGACGCCCGGCGGGGGCATGCGCTTCGGCGTGCTGCCGCCTGCAGAGCGCGCGGCGTGCGCCGTTCCCCCCGCCGACGCGGAATCGCTCGCGCGGGCGCGCGCAGGGTGTGCCGAGCTGGTTTCCGATCTTCACGCGATCGGCGATGCGAGCGGCTTGGGGATGCTGCTCACCGGTGAGATGCCGCCGTTTCCGCTCGACGCCTGCGTACCGCACGTCGTGCGGCTCGCCGCTGCGCTGCGCGTCAATGACGCCGCGGCGACCTACCGCGCCGCCTATCCGCTGCTCGGGCTCGGCACGGGTCTCACACCCTCCGGCGACGATCTGGTGGGCGCCACGCTGTTCGCAAAGCTCCTCGCGGCACGTGTCGAGGGCGACCACGAGGTATGGGCCACTATCGCCCGGCAGCTGGCGACGGACATCGTCGATCGCAGCAACGAGATCAGCGCGGCACTTTTCGCTGATCTCATGGCCGGCGAAAGCTTTGCATCACTGGCGGCACTCGCCCGCGCGCTTTGTGCGGGCGACCACGCCGCCGCCGTCACCGCGGCGCGCATGCTCGTCCCCATTGGACACTCGTCGGGCTGGGACATGCTCGCCGGACTGATACTGGGACTGACAGGAACACTGGGACACCGACAATGAGCCATTTCCTCGACGAAGAGCTCGCAGTCCTCAATGTGGGCATCAGCGAGTTTGCGGACAGCGTGCTCGGCAAAGGCAAGTCCGTCGTGCAGATCGATTGGCGTCCTGCCGGGGACGGCGATGCCGCGCTCGCGTGGCAGCTCGCGAACCTGCTGGGCGACAAGACGGACCCGGATTCGCCGGGCGCACGCATCGACCGCGCCAACGAGAAGGCGACCTCCCGGATGTTCTCCGCCCAGCCACGCCTGGTCGATGTGGCGCTCAGGGCGCATGAAGTCTGGCCGGACATGGATCGGACGTTGCTGCACGCGGGGGCCCCGGTTCCCTGGGAAGAGATGTGCGAGCCGATGCAGGGTTCGATGACCGGCGCGGTGCTCTATGAAGGCTGGGCGAAAACGCCGGAAGAGGCGCGCGCACTGCTCGCCGGCGGAAAGATCCCGTTCGCGCAGTGCCATGACCGCAATGCGGTCGGGCCGATGTCAGGGGTCATCTCCCGGTCGATGCCCGTGTACGTCGTGAAGAACGGCACGCACGGCAACTCCGCCTACTCCAATTTCAGCGAGGGCATTGGCAAGGTGCTGCGCTTCGGCGCGTACAGCCCCGATGTGATCGCACGGTTGCAGTGGATCGCGGAAGTGCTGGCGCCGGCGGTGAAGGCGGCGTTGAAGAACGTCCCGGACGGCATCGACCTGAAGTACATCCAGTCGCAGGCGCTCCTCATGGGAGACGAGGTGCACAGTCGAAACGCCGCGGCGACCGCGCTCTTTTTCATGGCCTTGGCGCCGGCGCTCGTCGCATCGGATTTCGAGCGCGCAAAAGCCCACGAGTCGCTCGCGTTCATCGCCGCCAATTCGCAGTTCTTCCTCAACCTTTCCATGGCCTCGTCGAAGGCCATCATGGATGCCGCGCACGGCGTCCAGGACGCGAGCATCGTGACGGCAATCGCCCGCAATGGCGTGACCACCGCGATTCGCGTGAGCGGGCTTGGCAAGCGCTGGTTCGAGGCGCCGTCCGATACGCCGGTCGGCCTGTTCTTTCCGGGATTCAAGCAGGCTGACTCGAATCCGGACCTCGGCGACAGCGCAATCTGCGAGACGGCGGGGTTCGGCGGGCAATCGCTCGCCGCGTCGCCGGCGCTCGTGAAGCTGGTCGGGGGCAGCGTCGCGGAAGCAATCGGCTACTCGCGGGAAATGGGTCACATCGCCTGGACGCGCAACCCCACGATGTCATTGCCCAACCTGGACTTCGCCGGCGCACCCGCCGGCATCGACATCCGGAAGGTCGTCGACACGGGCATCCGCCCGGTGCTCACGACTGGCATCGCGCACAAGAAGGCCGGACTGGGCCAGATCGGCGCGGGCATCGTGCGCGCGCCGATGGCCTGCTTCACCCAAGCGGTGTCCGCGCTCGCCGCGACGCTTGGCGTGTAAGGAGTTCGGGGGTCGCAGAACCACCCCGCCGGGCGCTCGCCCGGCACCCCTCCTTGAAAAGGAGGGGATATAGCCTTAAACCTTCCCCTCCTTTCCAAGGAGGGGTGGCTGCGAAGCAGACGGGGTGGTTAACTCTTCTCTTCCTCTTTCTTACCACTCACTCCAAATGAGCAAAGTTTTTGAACACGATCAACCCGTGCGATTTTCGCACTGCGATCCGGCGGGGATCGTGT
>JAABRB010000158.1 GCA_011391185.1 Betaproteobacteria bacterium | reverse complement strand
GGCGCCACCGGGTGGATCAGGCCGAAAGTCTCCTCACGGTGCCCGTCGTACGAGGGCGGCTCGGAAGGTACCGGGAACACAAGCTCGCCGCCGGAGCGTGGTGTCTGGGCCTGCAGCGGGAAAGCGAGCAACGCACCGGCCGCAAGGGCCAGCAAACCCGCGAGTCGTTGCACCATGATGCACCTCCTCCTCGATGTGACGGGACCCCCTGCGATGAATGGTACTCCGGCTCTGTACTCCGCCGGTTAACGCTAGTTAATGGAGATAATTGCCTTCTGTCAAGCAAGATGGCACGCTGCCCAGTGCCCCGGGCGGATTTCCCTGAGGGGCGGCGCTTGCGCACTGCAGTGCTCGACCGCGATCGGGCAGCGCGGGTGGAACACGCACCCGGAGGGCGGGTTGAGGGGGCTCGGCACTTCGCCACGCAGCACGGTGCGCTCGCGGCTCGCCTCGAGCCCCGGGTCCGGGATCGGCACCGCCGACAGGAGCGCCCGGGTGTACGGGTGCAGCGGCCTCTCGTAGATCGGGCCGCGGTCGGCGACCTCGACGATCTTGCCGAGATACATCACGGCGACGCGGTCCGAGATGTGGCGCACCACCGACAGGTCGTGCGCGATGAACAAGTACGTCAGCCCGAAGCGGCTCTGCAGGTCCTCGAGCAGATTGATGATCTGCGCCTGGATCGACACGTCGAGTGCCGACACCGGCTCATCGCATACGATGAGCGCGGGCTCCATGGCGAGCGCGCGCGCGATGCCGACGCGCTGGCGCTGCCCGCCCGAAAGCTGGTGCGGGTAGCGCCCCGCTTGCTGCGTCAGCAGCCCGACCTGGGCAAGGAGCTCGCGTACCCGCTCCGCGCGCGCTGCCTTTTCGCGCACGATGCCGTGCACCTCGAGCGGCTCGGCGAGCATCTGGCCGATGGTCATGCGCGGGTTGAGCGAAGAGTAGGGGTCCTGGAAGATGACCTGGATGCGGCGCCGCACCGCGCGCAGCGCGGCGTCGTCGAGCGAGGCCAGGTCGACGCCCTCGAACAGGATGCGCCCGCTGGTGGGGCGTTCGAGCCGCAGGATGCAGCGCCCGGTGGTGGTCTTGCCGCAGCCCGATTCGCCCACCAGGCCGAGGGTCTCGCCGCGCCGGATCGTAAAGCTGATGCCGTCGATCGCGCGCACCTGCCCGGGGGCGCCGGAAAACATGCCGCCGCCGACCGCGAAATGCTTCACCAGGTTGTCGACCTCGAGGAGCACTTCGCTCATGCGACGCGCTCCTTCCTCGCCAGGCGTTCGGACTCCCAGCATGCGGCAACGTGCCCGGCGCTCCCGGCCGCCGCCAGTCCTGGCGCCTCGGCTTCGCAGCGCGCGACGCGGAAGGCGCAGCGCGGGGCGAATGCGCAGCCCGGCGGCAACCGCGTCAGGTCGGGCGGCTGGCCGTCGATCGGATCGAGGCGCTCGCGGCGCGGCTCGTCCAGGCGCGGCACCGAGCGCAGCAGTCCGAGGGTGTAGGGGTGGCGCGGATCGGCGTAGAT
This sequence comes from Betaproteobacteria bacterium, assembly GCA_011391185.1. The sequence goes on along the minus strand of JAABRB010000158.1, from coordinate 6,248 downwards.
CTCGGCGGCGCTGCCGCGCTCGATGATCCGCCCGGCATACATCACGTTGACGCGGTCGGCATAGCGCGCCACCACGCCGAGGTTGTGCGTGATGATCAGCATCGCGACGCCGAGGCGGCGCGACAGGTCCCGCAGCAGCTCGAGGATCTGCGCCTGGATGGTGACGTCGAGTGCGGTGGTCGGCTCGTCGGCGAGGATCAGCGATGGATTGCAGGCGAGCGCCATTGCCATCATCATGCGCTGGCGCATGCCGCCGCTGAACTGGTGCGGGTACTGGGAGAGACGCCGCGCCGGGTCGGGGATGCCGACCATGCCGAGCAGCTCCACGGCGCGCGCCCTCGCCTCGGGCGGCTTCATGCCGAGGTGGATCTCGAGACCCTCGGTGAGCTGGCGCCCGATGGTGAGCACCGGGTTGAGCGAGGTCATCGGCTCCTGGAAGATCATCGCGATCTCGCGGCCGCGCACGCCGCGCATCTCCTCCTCGCTCAGCTTGAGGAGGTCGCGCCCCTTGAACACGATCTCACCCGACTCGATGCGGCCGGCGGGCTCGGCGACCAACCGCATGACGCTGAGCGCCGAGACCGACTTGCCGCAGCCCGACTCGCCGACCAGCGCGACGGTCTCGCCTTCCTCGACGTCGTAGGAGATGCCGTCGACGGCGCGCACGAGCCCCGCGGACGTCACGAACTGGGTCCGCAGATGCTCGATCCGGAGCAGCTTTGCCACCTTCCTCCCCCCATGCGGTGCGCGTGGGCACAGCAATGCTAGCCGCGAACTACGGTCTGTCAAATGCTGCGGTGCACCTGCCGCTCAGATCGAGAGCGAACCCGCCGGATCGCGCTCGAGCCGCCAGAGCCGCTCCAGCAGCGCGCGCGTCGCGGCGGCGCGCAGACGCTCGGGCGCGAACGCGGGGAGCGGCACGCTACCGTGGCGCAGCGCGTGCGCAATGACCTACTGCATCGAAAAATGCAAGGGGCCGATGCGGGTCATCGCCCTGATCGATGATCCGGGTGTCATCGGACGCATCCGCGAGCAACCGGGAGGGTGGACACCTGAGCCGACCGAGCGAGGCCCACCCGCGGAGGCGCCCGACTGGCCTAGATGCAACCTCCTGACGCTTTACATCCAGGGCGCGGCGGTACCCGGCTGGAATCGCCGGGCAAAAATCGTCAATTCAAGGGGCCCGCGCGGCGGTAGATCGCAGCACCATCGGGGCCGGGGCCGAGTCCCTCCCGGCTCAAGCGTGCGCCGGCTCGGGATGCGTGATCAGATTCTCGGCGTCGGTGTCGAACCAGCCGAGCTCGCCGCGCAGCTTCACCACCTCGCCCACGACGATCAGCGCCGGCGGCTTGAGGGCCGCATGCGCGATTCGACCGGGCAGCGTGGTGAGGGTGCCTGATACCACGCGCTGCTTCGGCGTGGTGGCGCGCTCGATGGCCGCTGCCGGCCAGTCGCCGGGCAGCCCATGCGCCTTGAGCTGCTCGCAGATCTCCTCGATCTGGCCCACGCCCATGTAGATCACGACGGTCTGACCGCGCCGCGCGAGCATTTCCCAGTCGAGCTCGCAGGTCCCGTTCTTGAGGTGGCCGGTCACGAACACGCAGGCTTGCGCGTAGTCGCGGTGGGTGAGCGGTATGCCGCCATAGGTCGATGCGCCGCTTGCCGAGGTGACACCCGGCACGACTTCGAAGGGAACGCCGTGCTCGGCGAGGAACTGCATCTCCTCGCCGCCGCGCCCGAAGATGAACGGATCGCCGCCCTTGAGCCGCAGCACGCGCTTGCCCCTGCGTGCGAGCGCCACCATGAGCGCATTGATGTCCTGCTGCGGCAGCGCGTGGTTGGACTTCTCCTTGCCCGCATAGATCAGCTCCGCGTTGCGGCGCACGAGCCGAAGCACGTCGTTGCTGACGAGATGGTCGTAGACGCACACGTCGGCCTGCTGGAGCAGTCGCGCAGCCTTCAGCGTCAGGAGCTCCGGGTCGCCGGGGCCCGCGCCGACGAGATACACGATTCCCGCCTCGAGCTCGCCTGCGACGCCATTACCGCGATTCGCCGCGCGGCTGCCCCTGCGCGCGGGCACGCGCGACGCGGAATCGGCAGCGCAATCCGACTGCCCGGGCGATGCGGCGATTCCGTCCTTCTTTGCCTCGCGCATCAGGGTCTCCTTGCCTGCCGGCGTTTGCCGGGCTTGTGCCCACAATCTATGTGGGGTCACCGGCGGCGACTTTGATCAGCGTCAAAGGCGCGGTCCCGGACACGAAGGGGGCGGGTTTGATTCAAGTCAAAGGCATGCGGCGCCCCGGCGACTCCAATAGCGTCTGCCATTTTCCGGATGCCATGAGTGGCCGTCCCCCTGTTCAAGCTCATCGCGCGCTTCATCACGACGCTCGTGGCCACGCTGCTCCTCGCCTGCGCGCAGGCGGGCGCGGCGCGTGCCGAGGACGCTGCGACGCTCTATCCGCAGGCCCGCGCGTTCTTCCCTCAGGCGGACCGGTTCGGCGCCTTCGAGGGCGTGCCGCCGGCAGCGCCGGCGTATCGCGGCGACCGGTTGCAGGGGTATCTCTTCCTGACGAACGACGTGGTCCAGATTCCGGCGTATTCCGGCAGGCCCATCAATACGCTGGTCGGGTTCGATCTCTCCGGACGCATCACCGGGATCGCGATCGTGCATCACGAGGAGCCCATTCTGGCCGTGGGCATCAGCGAGGCGCGGCTCCGGGCCTTCACCGACCAGTACCGCGGCAAGTCCGTGTTCGAGCCCATCGCGGTCGGCGCGCCGCGCCCCGGCCATGTCACGGTGGATGCGATCTCCGGCGCAACCATCACCGTGATGGTGCAGAACGCGACGATCACGAAATCGGTGCGCCGAGTCGCCGAATCACGCGGGCTCCGACCCGGCGGTGCCGCGCCGCGCGCCGTGCCTTCCGTGGCGGATGCGGGCACCGCGTCGTCCACGGCGCCGGCGCGCATGCCGGCGAGCCGGGACGCTTCCGCGGTCCGCGGCGTCGCCGAGCCATCGGAAGAGCCGCTGTGGATGGAAGTCTGGCGGGATCGCAAGGTCTCGATCGCCTTGCTGCTCGTCGGACTCGGCGTGCTTTCGCTCATTCTCGTCTTCCAGGACTGGCTGGCCCGGCGCCCGCAGCTGCTCTGGTACGTGCGTCGGGGGTTCCTGCTCTTCACCCTGTTCTTCATCGGGTGGTACGCGCTTGCCCAGCTCTCGGTCATGCAGGTGCTCACGTTCCTGCACGCGGCGATGCGCAACTTTCAGTGGGAAAACTTCCTCATCGACCCGATGCTCTTCATCTTGTGGGGCTTCGTGGCGCTGACGCTGCTCCTGTGGGGGCGGGGCGTGTACTGCGGCTGGCTCTGCCCCTACGGCGCGCTCCAGGAGCTCGGCAACCAGCTCGCGCAGCGGCTCGGCGTGAAGCAGCTCGAGTTCTCCGACGTCGTGCACGAGCGGCTATCGGCAGTGAAATACCTGGTCCTCATCATGCTCTTCGGCGTGTCGCTGCAATCGCTCGTCGAGGCGGCGCGCTACGCGGAGATCGAGCCATTCAAGACCACGATCGTGCTGCATTTCCTGCGCGAATGGCCGTTCGTGCTCTATTCGGGCGCGCTGCTGGTCGTGGCCGCGTTCAACCGCAAGTTCTTCTGCAAGTATCTCTGCCCGCTCGGGGCGGCACTGGCGATTCCCGGGCGCTTTCGCGTGTTCGACTGGTGGCTCCGGCGTCGCAAGGAGTGTGGCCGACCCTGCCAGACCTGCGCGAGCGAATGCGAGGTGCGCGCAATCCGCCAGACCGGCGAGATCAACGCGAACGAGTGCCACTATTGCCTCGACTGCCAGGTCACCTATTACAATGAGCGCAAATGCATGCCGCTGATCGAACGCATGAAGCGGCGCGAACGTGCCTCGCGCGCGCGTGAGATGGTGCACGCCATGGAGCCGCACGCCGGGCCGATGGGACTGGACGAGACCGAGGAGACGCGCTCGCGCGATTCGCGCTGACGCGCCTGGCTGCCGCGCTCGATTTCAACAATCGACTGTGGGGGCACATTGATGCAGGTCAAAGAGACCTCCCCGGCCGGTGTCTAAAGTCCTTGAAAACCCTTCATCCAGGCTTTCGTTTTTGAACGAGGAGAGTACGGTCATGCGTTACATGTATCGCGTACGGGCCACTTCGATCGCCGTCCTTGCGGCGCTGCCGCTGGCGGTGGGCGTGGTGCAGGCCCAGCAAGCCCAACAGGCCCAACAGGCACCCGCGAAGCCGGCGCCCGCGAAGCCGGTGCACCCCGGCACCCCCGCCGAGGACCTGATGTACCGCGGCGCGCCGGTGCCAATCAAGCCGAGCGAGACGCCCGACGTGGTCTCGCCCAAGGCGCCGCCGATGACCGCAGCCGAATTCGAGCGCGCGAAGCAGATCTACTTCGAGCGCTGCGCCGGCTGCCACGGCGTGCTGCGCAAGGGCGCCACGGGCAAGCCGCTCACGCCCGACATCACCCAGCCGCGCGGCACCGATTATCTCAAGGTGTTCATCAACTACGGCTCGCCCGGAGGCATGCCGAACTGGGGCACCTCGGGCGATCTGACCGAGAAAGACGTGGACATCATGGCGCGGTTCCTGCAGCACGAGCCGCCCACGCCTCCCGAGTTCGGCCTGAAGGAGATGAAGGCGACCTGGAAGGTCATCATCCCGCCCGAGAAGCGGCCGAAGAAGAAGGCAAACAAGCTCAACCTCGACAACCTGTTCTCGGTCACATTGCGCGACTCCGGCCAGATCGCCCTCATTGACGGCGACACGAAGCAGATCGTGACGATCATTCCCACCGGGTACGCCGTGCACATCTCCCGGATGTCCTACTCGGGCCGCTACCTGTACGTGATCGGTCGTGACGCCAAGGTCAACCTGATCGACCTTTGGATGGAAAAGCCCGACACCGTAGCCGAGATCAAGACGGGGCTGGAGGCGCGCTCGGTCGAGACCTCGAAGTTCAAGGGCTGGGAGGACAAGTACGCGATCGCCGGCACCTACTGGCCGCCGCAGTTCGTGATCATGAAGGGCGATACGCTCGAGCCGCTCAAGATCCAGGCCACGCGCGGCATGACGGTGGACACGCAGGAGTACCACCCCGAGCCGCGCGTCGCCGCGATCGTCGCCTCACACTTCCGTCCCGAGTTCATCGTCAACGTGAAGGAGACGGGACAGACCCTGATGGTGGACTACTCGGATCTGAACAACCTCAAGGTGACGAGCATCGGCACCGCGCGCTTTCTGCACGACGGCGGATTCGATTCTACCGGGCGCTACTTTCTCATCGCCGCGAACCAGTCCAACAAGATCGTCGTCGGCGACACCAAGGAAGGCAAGCTGGTGAAGCTCATCGACGTCGGCAAGATTCCGCATCCGGGGCGGGGGGCGAATTTCGTCGATCCGAAGTTCGGTCCGGTGTGGGCGACCGGCCACCTTGGCGACGAGACGGTCGTGCTGATCGGCACCGATCCGGTCAAGCACAAGGCGAACGCGTGGAAGGTGGTGCGCACGCTCAAAGGACAGGGCGGGGGCAACCTCTTCGTCAAGACCCATCCGAAGTCGACGCACCTGTACGCGGACACCGCCCTCAATCCCGATCCGAAGATCGCGCAGTCGATCGCGGTGTGGGACATCAAGAACCTCGACAAGCCGGCGACGATCCTGCCGGTCGTCGAATGGTCGGGGATCAAGGAGGGCCCGCGGCGCATCGTCCAGCCGGAGTTCAACAAGGCGGGCGACGAGGTCTGGTTCTCGGTCTGGAACGGCAAGGACCAGGAGTCGGCGATCGTCATCGTCGACGACAAGACGCTCAAGCTGAAGCACGTGATCAAGGACAAGCGCCTCGTCACCCCGACCGGCAAGTTCAACGTCTACAACACCCAACACGACGTTTATTGAACGCAGGCGGTAAGTCCGAACGAAGCGGAGGCTGCGGCCCCCGTTTCTTTTGGCCGCGGATGCGGCTGGCGTAGCCATGTCGTCTCCCCTCCTTTTCAAGGAGGGGTGCCCGCGCACGAAGGGGGTGGGGCCCCTTCGTCCCCACCTGGGCGGGGTGGTTGAGGCTTCGGTAAGGGCTCTGGAACACCACCCCAGTTGCTTCGCTACCACCCCTCCTCTTCGAGGAGGGGATGCCACCCCGGTTGCTTCGCAACCACCCCTCCTCTTCGAGGAGGGGAAAAAGATTCCTACCATCCCCTCCTTTTCAAGGAGGGGTGCCCG
>JAABRB010000157.1 GCA_011391185.1 Betaproteobacteria bacterium | reverse complement strand
AGATCCGCGCCGTGCATGCCGAGCCGCGGATCGAAGTGGTACAGGGTCAGATAGCCGCTCTTCACCGCGTCGCGCTGGTGGCTCATGCCGGTCGCCATGTCGATGCCGTGCGCAATGCACTGGCTGTAGGCGATGATCAGGGACGGCCCCGGCCAGGACGCCGCTTCCTTGAAAGTGCGAACCGTTTGCACCGGGTTCGCACCCATCGCGACCTGCGCCACGTAAACGTTGCCGTAGGCCATGGCGATCATGCCCAGATCCTTCTTGCCGGAAGCCTTTCCCGCTGCGGCGAATTTCGCCACTGCACCGCGCTGGGTGGACTTGGAAGCCTGCCCGCCGGTGTTGCTGTAGACCTCGGTGTCCAGCACCAGGATATTGACGTTCCGCCCCGAGGCGAGCACGTGATCGAGGCCGCCGTAGCCGATATCGTAGGCCCAGCCATCGCCGCCGACGATCCATACGCTGCGCGTCACCAGGCTGTCGGCCACTGCGAGCAGTTGCTGCGCACGCGGAGAGCGTGACCGCGACAGGATGGTCTTGAGCTGCTTCACGCGCTCGCGCTGCGCGCGAATCTCCGGTTCGGACTCCTGTGGCGCGTCCAGCAGCGCCGTGGACAAGTCTGCGCCGATTTCCGCACGCAGTTCGCGCACGAGCAATTGCGCCAGGTCGCGTTGCGTGTCCAACGCAAGCCGCATGCCCAGCCCAAACTCGGCGTTGTCCTCGAACAGGCTGTTCGCCCACGCGGGGCCCTGGCCGTCCCGGTTCTGCGCCCACGGCGTGGAGGGCAGGTTGCCGCCGTAGATCGACGAGCAACCGGTGGCGTTGGCGACCAGCATGTGATCGCCAAAGAGCTGTGACAGCAACTTCACATACGGGGTCTCGCCGCAGCCGGCGCAGGCGCCGGAGTACTCGAACAACGGCATGCGCAATTGCGAGCCTTTGAGCAGATCGACCTGGTCGAACGACGGGCGCGCCTCGGGCAGGGTGAGGAAAAAATCGTAGCTGCGCCGCTCGGCTTCAAGGTGATCGAGCTTGGGCGCCATGTTGATGGCCTTGTGCTTGACCATCTCCTTGCTGCGCGTCGGGCAGATGTCCACGCAGACGCCGCAGCCGGTGCAGTCGTCCGGCGCCACCTGCAGCGTGTAAGCCCAGCCGGCGAGCCCGTCGCCCTCCTTGCTTCTCCAGGGCACGCTCTTGAAGCCTGCCGGCGCGTCTTTCAACTGCTCCGGGGGATACACGGTCATGCGGATGGCCGCATGCGGGCACATCAGCGGGCACAGGGCGCATTGCGTACAGAGGGCCGCGTCCCAGATCGGAATTTCGTGCGCGATGCTCCGCTTCTCCCACTGCGAGGTCGCGGTGGGGAACGTGCCATCGACCGGCAGGGCCGATACCGGCAGCCGGTCGCCCTTGCCGTCGAGCATCATCGCGGTGACCCGCTGGACGAAGTCCGGAGCCACGCTGGGCACCACAGGCCTGCGGCGCAACGCCGAGTCGGCCCGGCCGGGGACCTTCACCTCCCGCAGAGCCGCAAGCGACGCATCGACCGCAGCGAAGTTGCGGTTGAGGACCGTCTCGCCGCGCTTGCCGTAGGTCTTGCGGATCGAGGACTTGATCTTCTCGATCGCCTCGTCGCGCGGCAGGATGCCGGAAATTGCGAAGAAGCAGGCCTGCGTGACGGTGTTGACGCGGCCCGCGAGCCCGGCCTCCTTCGCCACCGAAAGTGCGTCGACCACGTACATCTTGAGTTTCTTGGCGAGAATCTGCTCCTGTGTCTCGCGCGGGAGCTTGTCCCAGACGGCGTCGGGTCCGTAGGGGCTGTTCAGCAGGAATGTAGCGCCCGGGCGCGCCAGCGCCAGCACGTCGAGCTTCCCCATGAATTCGAACTGGTGGCAGGCTACAAAGTCCGCCTGCCGGATCAGATAGGTCGATTCGATCGGTTTGGGTCCGAAGCGCAGGTGCGATATGGTGATCGCGCCGGATTTCTTGCTGTCATAGACGAAGTAGCCTTGCGCATGGAGCGGCGTATTTTCGCCAATGATCTTCACCGAGTTCTTCGTCGCGCCCACGGTGCCGTCCGCGCCCAGCCCGTAGAACACCGCACAGGTGATGTCTTCGGGTTCGATGTCGAAGCTGTCGTCCAGCGTCAGCGACAGACGCGTGACGTCATCGACGATCCCGACGGTGAAATGTCGCTTGGGTTGCGGTTTCTTCAACTCATCCAGGGTCGCCTTGGCCATTGCCGGCGTGTATTCCTTGGACGACAGTCCGTAGCGGCCGCCGATGACCTTTGGCGTCGCGAGGTCCTGCGGCCACGCCTCGGCCAGGGCAGTGGTGATGTCCTGATACACGGGCTCGCCTACCGCACCCGGCTCCTTGGTGCGGTCAAGGACCGCGATCGCCTGCACACTGCGCGGCAGCGCGGCCACAAGAGCCTGCGGATCGAATGGCCGGTACAGCCGCACGGTCAACAGGCCCACTTTCTCGCCCCGACCGACCAGGGCGCGCACTGCTTCGCCGGAGGCGCCGACGCCGGAGCCCATCTGCACGAGTACCCGCTCGGCGTCGGGAGCGCCCTGGTAGTCGAATAGCCGATAGCGGCGATGGGTGAGCTTCGCGAACCGGTCCATGCTTTCCTGCACGATGCCCGGTACCGCTGCGTAGAACGTGTTGCACGCCTCGCGCGCCTGGAAAAACACGTCCGGATTCTGCGCAGTACCGCGCAGGACGGGTCGGTCCGGATTGAGAGACCGGGCGCGATGCGCGGCGACCAGTTCTTCGTCGATCAGCGCGCGCACGTCTTCCTCAGATAGCAGATCGAGCTTGTTGACCTCGTGGCTGATGCGAAACCCGTCGAAGAAATGCATGAACGGCACGCGCGAACGCAGTGTCGCCATCTGGGCGATCATCGCCATGTCCTGTGCTTCCTGCACGCTGGCGGAGGCAAGCATGGCCCAGCCGGTCGTGCGCGCCGCCATGACGTCGCTGTGATCGCCGAATATCGACAGCGCGTGCGTGGCCACGGTGCGTGCCGCGATGTGGAACACCGCAGGCGTGAGCTCGCCCGCGATCTTGAACATGTTGGGAATCATCAGCAGCAGGCCCTGCGACGCGGTGAAGGTGGTGGTCAGCGCGCCAGACTGCAGTGCGCCGTGCACCGCACCTGCGGCCCCGGCTTCACTCTGCATCTCGATGACCTCCGGCACCGCGCCCCAGATGTTCTTCTGACCGGCTGCCGACCAGGCGTCGGCGAATTCGCCCATGCCCGACGACGGAGTGATCGGGTAGATCGCAATCACCTCGTTGGTCAGGTGGGCGATGCGTGCGGCGGCCTCGTTACCCTCGAGAACAACCCGGCGTGTGCTCATGAATTCCTTTCAGTCATGCTCTTCTTCTTCGCGCGAGCCCGCGGTCGGCGGCGGCAAGCATTCTACGTGGCCGCTACAGCAGCCCGGCCTTGCCGGCTTTCCAGCGCTCGTACTCGGTCGTCATGATTGCCACGTGCTCGCGTTCCTCGGCGGCAAGCTCTTTGTAGAGATCTTTCTCGATCGAGCCCTCCGGCGCCTGCTCGCCCTGCTCGGCGAAGAACCTGACCGCACGCTCCTCGAACGCAATGGCGATGCGAAACAGGTTTGTCGGATCCTCCGGCTTGCGATCCACCCCGGCGAAGAAGGCGGCATGATCGATCTGGAAATCCTCGCCCGGTGTCGGCAGGTCCGCATGGTAGCGCCTTGACAAGGTCTCCATGTGTTCCTTTTCCATCTCGGCGAAGCGGCCGAAGAGCTCGCGTAGCGCCGGATCTGTCGACTCGCTCGCCGCACGCTCGTAGAAAGCGTGACCACCGAGTTCGATTTCGAATGCCGCGCGAATTGCGTCCAGTCCCTTTGTGTCGTCGATCGCACCCCGATCGAGCATCTCCAGCTTGCCCTCGCAATGCGGGCACATGCCGTAGGGAAAGGCAAATCCCTCGCTCACCTTGCCGCACTCGCTGCAGCGCCACCTCAATTCGACATTCGCGCAGCAGATGTAGGCCTCCTCGCCTTCGATCGGGCGGTGGCACTTTGGACAGGAGATCATGGCTGGTCCTCGCTCTGCAGGGTTGTCGGCGACGCGCCGATCGAAGCCGACCCACCAGGCGCCGCCGGCGGCACGAAGGCGTCGGCATCGGATTGCGTGATCGGCCAGGTCTGCTTTTCGCCTTGCAGATAGGCACCAATAGCGCGTGCTGCGCGGCGGCCGGCGCCCATGGCGAGGATGACGGTGGCCGCACCCGTAACGATGTCGCCGCCGGCAAACACGCCGGGCAGCGTCGTCGCCTGCGTCTCCGGATCCGCAACGATGTAACCCCATTTATTGAGGCCCAATCCCGGCGTCGACTGGGTAACGATCGGGTTGGCCTTGGTTCCAAGAGCGTAGATCACGGTATCGCACTCGAGGTCGACGAATTCATCCAGGGGCACGGGTTTACGGCGGCCTTTCTCGTCCGGTTCGCCCAGCATCATCTTCTGCACTTTCATGCCGCGGACGCTGCCGTCAGCGTCAGTAAAAATCTCGACCGGCGCGTGGAGGAAGAAGAACGCGATACCTTCCTCCTTGGCATGACGGATCTCCTCGATGCGGGCAGGCGCCTCGGTTTCCGAACGGCGATAGACGCAGCGCACGGTCGGCGCACCCAGACGCTTGGCCACGCGCAAGCAGTCCATGGCCGTGTTGCCGGCGCCGATCACGACCACGCTCTGGCCGAGGGTGATCGGCGTGTCGAGGTAGGGGAACTTGTCGCCGCCCATCAGGTTGACGCGCGTCAGGAATTCGTTCGCTGAATAGACTTGCCCGGCGAACTCGCCAGGTATGCCGAGAAAGGAAGGCGCGCCGGCGCCGGCTCCGATGAATACCGCGTCGAAGCCCATCTCGCCCATGACCTTGGGGATGGAGAAGGTCTTGCCGATCACCTTGTTGGTCTCGAACTTGACGCCCATACCCTTCAGATTTTCGACCTCGCGGCTGATGATGTCGCGCGGAAGCCGGAAGGACGGGATCCCGTACTGGAGCACGCCGCCGATCACGTGCAGTGCCTCGAATACGGTGACGTCGCAGCCGTAGCGCGCCAGATCGGCGGCGACTGCGAGTCCCGAGGGGCCGGATCCGACCACGGCGACCCGGCCGAGCGTGCGCTCGAAGCTCGGCGGGACGGCCCTGGGCGCCCTGGCGTTGTCGCCGACGAAGCGCTCGAGCCGGCCGATCGCCACCGGCTCCATCGGGTCCTTCTTGTTCTTGCCGACGATACATTGGGCCTCGCACTGCGATTCCTGCGGGCAGACGCGGCCGCATACCGAGGGGAACAGATTGGATTCGTTGATGACGCCAAGCGCACCGTCGAGGTCGCGCACGAGCAGATGGCGAATGAAGCGCGGGATGTCGATCGACACCGGGCAGCCGGCAATGCACACGGGCTTGGTGCACATGATGCAGCGTTCGGCTTCTTCCAGCGCATCGTGCATGCTGTAGCCCAGGTTCACCTCCTTGAAGTTGCGCGAGCGCTCGAGCGCGTTGCGCTCCGGCATCTTCACGGCGTGCGGCGCGAGGTCCTTGTACTTCTTGTAGTTGCGCTTGTTCAGCTCGAAAAGCGTTTTTTCCACACTGCAGACGCGGGCGTAATCCTCGCTCGCCTTCGATTCCTCTCCTTTGAAGCGGCGCTGCCGCAGCATCAGTTCCTTGAAGTCGACCTGGTGTCCATCGAAATCCGGGCCTTCGACGCAGGCGAACTTGACCTCGCCGCCGACGGAGACGCGGCAGGAGCCGCACATGCCGGTGCCGTCGACCATGATCGCGTTGAGCGACACCATCGTCTTGACGCCATAGGGACGCGTCGTCTCGACACAGGCGCTCATCATTGGCAGCGGCCCGATGGCAATGACCAGATCCGGTTTTTCCCGTTCGAGCACCTCCTTCAGCGCGGAGGTGACGAAGCCCGGCGTGCCGTAACTGCCGTCATCGGTGCAGACGATCAGGTCGTCGCAGAACGCATTGAAACGATCTTCCCAGAACACGAGGTCCATGTTCCGGAAACCGATGATCCCTGTGGTCCTATTGCCGGCGCCCTTGAACGCCCGCAGCTGCGGATACACCGGCGCCACGCCGAGCCCGCCGCCCACCAGCACGACGTGCCCGACCTTGCTCACGTGCTGCGGCAAACCGAGCGGCCCGACGAAATCGGAGAAGCTGTCGCCCTCCTTGTAGTGATCGCGCATCTCGACCGTGGTCTTGCCGAGCGACTGGATCACCATCGTGATGGTGCCTTTGTCACGATCGAAATCGGCCACTGTCAGTGGAATGCGCTCGCTGCCTTCGTGCAGGCGCACCATGACGAAGTGGCCGGGTTCTGCCGAGCCCGCCACGTCGGGAGCCAGCACCTCCCACAGGAAGGTCGTATCGGAAAAAACCTCGCGACGGACGATCGTGTACATGGAAGAGTCTCGCCGTTAAGGGTAGGATCCGCCGCGTCCTGGTCGCGCTCGGGCTTGGTGACGCAGACCTCCCCCAACGTCAGCGAATAATTGGCCGGCCTTCGATGAAGGCTGTCATGTCCATTGACCCTGGTTAATGACCCAGATCAAATGGGCGCACCGTCAGCGAATGGCGCGGCGGATCAGAGCAGGAATGCGACGGCGAGCAGGCAGCTGAAGATGAGCTGGAGCTGCGCGGTGTCCGCGAGGATCCGGTTGAAGCTGGGCCCGGGACGCTCCTTCGAGAATCGAACCGCAATCCAGGCTGCCACGGGCATCGAGCACGCGGGCAGCAGCAGCCACCAGCCCACGTCGACGACGCGGCCCAGTGCAACCAGCAGGGCATACGGCACCACGAGCAACGCGACGAACTCGACACGGCTCCACTTCCGGCCAGCGCGAACCGCAAGCGTGCGTTTGCCCACCGCCCGGTCGGTGTCGAGATCACGGTAGTTGTTGACCACGATGACTGCTGCGGCAAGCGCACCGATCATGCTGGCCGCGAGGACCCCGCCCCAGGTTACTGCGAACGTTTGCAAGTAGTACGTGCCAAGCACGGCGACAAGGCCGAAAAACACGAAGACAAAGGCTTCCCCTGTCCCACTGTAGGCAATGGGCCGCGGGCCTCCGGTGTAGGCGAGCCCGGCAGCAATCGAGGCGATCCCGAGTACCAGGATGGGCCAACCCCCATGCCACACGAGCCACACGCCCGTCAGCAGTGCGAGGCCGATCACCAACACGACGGCGCGGCGCACCTCGCCGGGTTCGAGCCAGCCGGAGCTGACTGCCCGCGGCGGACCGAGTCGCCCGGCGCGATCTGCGCCACGCGCGTAGTCGCCGACGTCGTTGTAAAGGTTCGTGCCGATTTGAATCAGGAGTGCAGCGGCGGCAGCGAGGGCCAGCGGGACCCACAGGATTCGCCCCGCGTCGTGCCATGCGAGCGATGCGCCGATGAGGACCGGCGCGAGGGAGATCGTCAGGGTCGCCGGCCGGATCGCCAGCCACCAGATGCGCAGCCGCGACGTTCCGTCGACCGTGGTCTCGACCGGCTTCGTCATCGCGGGCGAGTCTATCACCCCTCACATCGCGGGGTGATCGCCCGACCGGTGATGAACCACCCCGCCCGCTCCGCGGGCACCCCTCGCGATCGAACGCGCTCCGCGCGAACCACCCCGCCGCCTTCGGCGGCACCCCTCCTCGGAAAGGAGGGGAAAACACGAAACCACCTTCCGGCCTGCGCTTAGCGGGAAGGAGGGTAACGGGAGGAAACCGAAG
>JAABRB010000156.1 GCA_011391185.1 Betaproteobacteria bacterium | reverse complement strand
GGCCTGCACTTTTGCCTTGTATTCGCACCATTCACGGATCAGGCACTGCGGGCAGTCCGGCTTGCGTGCCATGCAGACGTAGCGCCCGTGGAGGATCAGCCAGTGGTGCGCATCCTTTCGAAAGCGATCGGGGACCCGCTTTGCGAGGCGATCTTCGACCTCGCGCACGTTCCGCCCCGGTGCAAGCCCGGTCCGGTTGGCCACCCGGAAGATGTGGGTGTCGACCGCAATGGTCGGCTGACCGAAGGCGGTATTGAGAATCACGTTCGCGGTCTTGCGGCCAACGCCCGGTAGTGCCTCGAGGGCTTCGCGCGTCTGCGGCACTTCGCCGCCATGCCGCTCGAGCAGGAGGCGGCACGTCCCGATGATGTTCCTGGCCTTGGTCCGATAGAGGCCGATGGTCCGGATTCGTTCGGCGAGGCCCGCCTCTCCCAGGGCAATCATTGCCTGCGGCGTGCTCGCGATGGCGAAAAGCCCCCGCGTCGCGAGGTTCACGCTCCGGTCGGTGGCCTGCGCCGACAGGATGACCGCCACCAGGAGTTCGAACGGGGAGCGGTACGCCAGCTCGGTCGCGGGCGCAGGATTGCCCGCCTGGAGCGTCGCGAACATTGCCTCGCGCTTGGCCGGATTCATGGCGCGGAGCGACGCGCCGCCGCGCGCCGGGCGCGGACCCGCTCGACGGCCGCTCGGATGGTCGCCCGTTTTTGCTCGCCGGAAAGCGTTTTCTTCGCGTCGCCCACGGTCCCTTGCGATGAGCGCCGCGCGGCACGTTCCGCTTTGTTCCGCGCCAGTCGCAGATTGCGCTGCGCGAAGCGTCGGCGGGCATCGTCCGCGTGCGACCGAGTCCAGAGCGCGTCGGCCCCGGTGGCCGGAACCATGGCGATGCAGTCCACGGGGCACGGGTCGACGCACAGATCGCAGCCCGTGCACAGCTCGACGATCACCGTGTGCATCTGATTCGCCGCGCCGACGATCGCGTCGAGAGGGCACGCCTGGATGCAGAGCGTGCATCCGATGCAGAGCGGTTCGTCGATCTTCGCGACATGGCGTGACCGCTCGACGCCACGCGCCGGATCGAGTGGCGCATGGTCGCGCCCCAGCAGTTGGGCCAGTTCCTGAATGAGCAAATCGCCGCCGGGCGGGCACTGATTGATCCCGGCCGCGCCACGCGCGATGGCGCGCGCGTAAGGCTCGCAGCCCGGGTGGCCACACTTCCTGCACTGGGTCTGGGGAAGCAACGCATCGATCGCCGCAACGGTCGCGTCGCTTGCCACCGGAGGCGTGGTACGGGTTCTTGGCAGTCCCTTGTCCATGTTGCTCAGGCAGCCTTGCGCCCGGCAAGTTTGCCGAGGATCTCGACGGCTTCGCGAACCAGCGCCGGACCCCGGTAGACGAGACCCGTATAGAGCTGGACCAGACTTGCCCCCGCATCGATCTTCGCGCTGGCGTCGGGTCCGGACAGAATGCCGCCTACGCCGATGATCGGGATGGCGCCCTTCAGCGCGGCGGCGAGCTTGCCTACGACCGCGGTCGATTGCGCGCGCAATGGCGCACCGGACAGACCGCCTGTCTCGCCCGCATGCCGCAAGCCCTGGACCCCGGCGCGGCTCACTGTCGAGTTGGTCGCGATCACGGCGTCCACGTCGTGCGCCCTGAGTCGTTCGGCGATGGCTTCGATCGCCGCGTCATCCAGATCCGGGGCGATCTTGATGGCGATCGGCACCCGCCGCCCGTGCTTGCGTGCGAGGTTGCGACCCTCCTCGTCGATCGCGACAAGCAGACCTTCGAACTCGCCGCCGCCCTGCAGCTGGCGCAGATCCTTGGTGTTGGGCGAGGAGATGTTGACCGTGATGTAGCTTGCAACCGGATACACCTCACGCATGCAGGCGAGGTAGTCGTCGGCCGCGCGCTCAATCGGCGTATCGAAATTCTTGCCGATATTGATTCCGAGGATTCCATCGAAGCGCGCCGCCCGCACGTTCCGCACGAGCTGCTCGACGCCGCAGTTGTTGAAGCCCATGCGATTGACGATCGCTTGCGCTTCGACAACGCGAAAGAGCCGCGGTCGCGGATTCCCCGGCTGCGGACGGGGGGTGACGGTGCCGACTTCGAGAAAGCCGAAACCGAAGGCGGCGAAGAGGTCGATGTAATCGGCGTTCTTGTCGAATCCCGCCGCGAGGCCGACCGGATTGGGAAACTCGAGTCCCATCGCCTTGACCCTTGCGCCGGGAAGCGCCTTGCCCGGCAGTCCCGAGAGACCCAGGCGGTAGGCCAGCCGAAACGACGGAAGAGTGAGGCCATGGGCGGCTTCGGCGTCCAGCAGAAAGAGCAGCGGCCGCGCCACCTCGAAAAGCATCACGCTAGTCCGGCCGGGTGCCAGGTCCTGGCGCGGCCCTAGACATCAAGCTCGTCGTCGCGCAACCGCCGCCAGTTGCCGTCCACGAAACCTTCAATCGGCAGGAAGCGCGCCTTGTAGGCCATTTTGCGGCTGTCGCGGATCCAGTAGCCCAGATAGAGATAGGAGAGCCCGAGCGCCTGGCACTGCTCGATCTGCCAGAGGATGTTGAACGTTCCCAGGCTCGCGCTGGGCACTTCGGGATCGAAGAACGTGTAGACCGACGACAGGCCGTCGGACAGGTAATCGACAATGCTCACCATGACCAGCCTGCCGGCTTCGCGGAACTCGAGCAGGCGGGTGTTCACCCGGCTTTGCAGGAGAAAATGCGAATACTGGTCGCGGCTGTCCTGATCCATGCCGCCGCCGGAGTGCCGTGCCGCCTGATAGCGAAGGTAGAGCGCGTAATGCTCGACCCGGAAGCGCAGCCCCAGAGCCTGACCCGTGAGCGCGCTGTGGCGCCGCTGCGCGCGGCGCTGATAGCGCGACGGGCGGAAATCGGCGATCGGAATGCGCACCGGCACACAGGCCCGACAGGCGTCGCAGTACGGACGATAGGTGAAGATGCCGCTGCGGCGAAACCCGAGCCGGACGAGATCCCCGTAGAGATCGTTGCCGATGAGGTGCGAAGGGGTCGCGACTTGCGAGCGCGCCATCCTGCCCGGCAGATAGCTGCACGGGTAGGGTGCAGTCACATAGAACTGCAGGACTGAATGCGGCAGATCGTTAAGCTGGGACATCTTCGTGTTCGGCTTCGCTCCGCCAGGATCCGGGTGCGCGGCCGTAGTCTACCAACTCCCGGAGCCGGCGGGAGAAGCGTGCGCGAGGGATATCCCGCGCCCCGAGGGAGAGGAGATGGCCGGTGCGCATCTGGCAGTCGATCATCTCATAGCCTTCTGTCCGCAGCCTCCGGACGAGATGGACCAGCGCGATCTTGGAAGCGTCACGGGTTCGCGCGAACATCGATTCGCCGAAAAACGCGGCGCCCAGCGCGACGCCATAGAGTCCGCCTGCGAGCTCGCCGTCGATCCAGGTTTCCACCGAGTGCGCGTAACCGAGCTGGTGCAGGCGCAGATAGGCGCTGCGCATCTCGGGGGTGATCCACGTGCCCGGCTGACCGTCACGCGGCGCGGCGCAGGCGCGGATCACGCTGTCGAAATCACCGTCGAAGCGAATCTCGTAGCGGCGATTGCGCAACGACTTGGCGAGCGAGCGCGACACCTTGAGCTCGTCTGGGACGAGCACCATCCGGGGATCGGGGCTCCACCAGAGGATCGGATCGCCCTCCGAGAACCAGGGGAAGATTCCGTGTCGGTACGCCTCCAGCAGCCGCTGCGGGGACAGATCGCCGCCGACCGCAAGCAAGCCGTTCGGCTCCTTGCGCGCGCTCTCGAGCGGCGGGAAGGGCGAGTCACCGTCGAGCCACGGAATCATCTATCCCTAGCATTTGACCTGCTGACGGCAGAAATCGGAGAGCTCGGTGACCGTGCAATGACCGGTCACCGGCTTTTGCGCGTGACCGCCGAAATCGAGCGCGAGGCGAAAATCATACTTCTTGAAGAATTCGTTGAACAGCTCGCCGCCCAGCGTGCCGACTGCCCACAACTCGTCCCGTTTACCGTCGTACTCGAGCAGAATCGCCGCGAGCGGCTGCGGCGCGGGCCCGGCCAGCACCTTCCCGCCGCGCGCGGGGTCGTACTGGCTGTGCTCAGAGCAGCAGTGGATCACACGCGAAAACCGGCTGGTCGGGGTCTGTTCGGGCCGAAAACTGATGAAGCTGATGTCGCGCGTCGGGTACGTGAGCTTGTGGGCGCAGATCGCCGAGTACGCGACGACGGCGTCGTTCGCTCCGACCCCACCCGACCAGTCGTAGCTGCGCGCGTCCGCGGTCTTCAGCCGGGCGCTGACCTTCACGGGCTGCCCGAGATTCAGCAGGAAGCAGGGCGTGCCCGCAAACGGGTAATGGAAAATGAAGTTCGTATTGGCCGAAATGTCGCGCGACTTGAGCGGCTTGCCGTCCGGTCCGGCCAGCCTGGCGCGCCCGTAAAAATGGGGCTGGGCGCCTCCCTGCGCGAGCGCCGGGAGCGACGACGCCACCGAGGCGAGCGCGCAGGCTTTCACGAACTGACGTCTCTCCATGAGGCCTCCTGATGATGTCGCGGTTGGCGCCGGGGCAGATCAAGGCCAAGGCTAGCCAAGCGGCAGAAGGGAGTCAATGCGGACGCGCGGCAGAATCGGCAGCGGGTCCGGGTACTCGGCAACGTTTGCGGTCAACGGCGGGGCAGGACGTCGCCTGCATGGAGGTGGAACTCGCCCTGCCGGCGGTCGGCGAAGAAATGCTGCAGTGTGGTCGTCACCGTTCGAAACGCAAGTTCCTCCCAGGGAATGTCGCTTTCCCGAAACAGCTCGACTTCAAGGCTCTCCGCGCCGGGACCGAAATCGAGATCGAGCAGCCGGCTCCGGTAGAAGATGTGCACCTGGTTCACGTAGGGCACGGACAGGACCGTGAATATCCCGGACAGCTCGACGCGCGCATTCGCCTCCTCGAGCGTCTCGCGCAGCGCGGCCTCAGCGGTGGTTTCCCCGTTCTCCATGAACCCGGCTGGCAGCGTCCACAGCCCCAGGCGGGGCTCGATGGCCCGCTTGCAGAGCAGGATGCGGTCCTCCCATTCCGGAATGCAGCCGAGCACCATCTTCGGGTTCGAGTAGTGAATCGTGCTGCAGGTTTCGCAGACGTGACGCGGCAGGTTGTCGCCGGCGGGAATCTTGACCGAGACCGGCGCGCCGCATTGAGGGCAGAAATTCATCGTGGCCGGAACGGGCGATCAGCGTGAAATCGACGTGGAATCCAACGTGGAACCGGTGCGGAAACCGCAAAACCGCGCGTGCTATGATAACTCAAACCCCCGTCGCAACAGGCTTTTCCCCCTTCATGCGCCCGTCTCAAGTGTCTGCGGTTCTCGAGCGCGAATTCACTGCGGCGACGGCCGGCACGCATACGCCGGTGATGCTGTGGGGGCCGCCAGGCGTCGGCAAGTCGCAGATCGTGGCGCAGATTGCAGCCCGGCACGCTGCGCCACTCATCGATATTCGGCTCGCCCAGATGGAGCCCACGGATCTGCGCGGGATTCCGTTCCGCGAAGGCGGGCACGTCGTGTGGTCGGTTCCCTCTGCGCTGCCGGACACCGAGCGGCACGGGACGCGCGGCATCCTGTTTCTGGATGAAATCACCTCGGCCGTGCCGACGGTCACCGCGGCCGCCTACCAGCTGATCCTTGACCGACGGCTGGGGGAATACCGCGTGCCACCGGGCTGGGCAATCTTCGCCGCTGGCAATCGTCAGGGAGACCGCGGCGTCACCTACCAGATGCCCGCACCGCTCGCGAATCGTTTCGCGCATTATGAGATCGAGGTGGAACTGGACGACTGGGTGGCGTGGGCGCACGCGAACGGCGTGGATGATCGGATGATCGCGTTCCTGCGATTTCGTCCGGACCTGCTGTTCCAGTTCGATCCGGCACGCTATGCATCCGCATTCGCTTCGCCGCGTTCCTGGGAATATGCAAGCCGGGCGCTCGCCAAGTTCGCGAGCCATCCGGAGCTGCTGGGCGAGGCGCTCAATGCATGCGTGGGCGTGGCGGCGGGCTCCGCATTGCGCGCGTTCCTCGCGCACATCGGCGCGATCCCGGACCTGGCGGCGATTGCCGCGGGAGCAGAAGTCGACGTGCCGCGCGGGATGGAGTTGCAATACGCCGTCGCATCCGCGCTGGTGCGGCACGTCGGGCGACTGCCGTCCGCTCAGCAGGCGCGTGCGGCGGGTCACGCACTCGACTATGCGCGTCGCTTTCCGCAGCGGGAGATTGGCGTGATGCTGGTGATGGACCTCCAGCGCATGCTCGGCCGGCCCCTGTACGAACTGCCGGCCTTCGCCGCCTGGGCCGGAGATGTGAGCGATCTCCTGTCATTCGAGCGCAGTTAGGGCGATCCGGAGCGTGGCCTGATGTCGGAGGCTGGACCGGCGACCGGGTCGGCAACTGCATCGGCGGCGACCCGGGCGCTCGCCAAGCTGCGCGCGGCGCGCACGCGACTCGTGCTCGAGCGCCCGTTTCTCGGCGCGCTGGCATTGCATCTTCCGCTGACCGCGTCGCGACGCTGCCGTACCGTCGCGACCGACGCACGGGCCTTCTACTTCAACCCCGACTTCATCGACTCGCTTTCCTTCGCGGAATCGCAGTTCGTGCTCGCCCATGAGGCGTTGCACTGCGCGCTGCTGCATTTCGATCGCGCGCGCCACCGTGTGCGTCGGCGGTGGGACCGCGCTTGCGACTACGCCGTGAATCAGCTCCTGATCGATGACGGCATGCAGCGGCCGGCGGGGGCGCTCTTCGATCCGTCGTACCGCGGGTTTGCCGCCGAGGAGATCTATCCGCTGCTCGATCCCGAGCGAGTCGAGATGCCGCTCGACGAGCACTGGTTTGGCACAGGCGCCGAAAGCGCGCGGCAATCTGGCGCCGCGCCCACCGGCGCAACGGACATTCCCGTCGACCCGGCCTTTCTCGACGCGCATCGCGACGGCTTCGACGAGGTGCTGACGCGCGCCGCCATACTGACGCCGGTCGGCTCCCTCACGACGCTGTGGCGGGACCGCATGGCGGCATCCGGGCTCGAAGCGGCATCGGCCGGACGGCTTGGATCAGTCTTCCGGACGGTGCTGGACGAACTTCTTCAGCCACGCCTTCCGTGGCGGGCGCTGCTCGCGCGCTTCCTCATGACTCTCGCGCGCGACGACTACAGTTTTCAGCGCCGGAGCCGTCGCGAAGGTGCCGCCGTACTGCCGGGGCTCGCGAGCGGGAGCGTGACACTTGTGCTCGCGCTCGACACGAGCGGGTCGATCAGTCCGCAGGATTTCGCCGAGTTCGTTGCGGAGGTGGACGCGCTCAAGGGCCAGGTTCGCGCGCGAGTCACGCTGCTCGCCTGCGATACGGCGCTCGTGCCGGGGGCACCGTGGCGATTCGAGCCATGGGAGCCCCTAGTGCTGCCCCCCGGGCTGGGCGGCGGCGGTGGAACGCGATTCACGCCGGTCTTCGACTGGGTCGGCGAGGAGTCGGCGCGACCGGACGCCGTGCTGTATTTCACGGATGCGCTTGGCGAATTTCCGTCGCAAGCGCCCGGCTATCCGGTGCTCTGGCTGGTAAAGGGCAACGCGCCCGTGCCCTGGGGCGAACGCGTGCAGCTGAACTAGCGGTGCTCCGACACGGCGGAATGACGTTGGCATCGCCGCTTTTGCCCGCCTATCACACGAATGCACACTTCCCGGCGGAACTAGTACCGCTTTCGTGCTGCCTCGGTTCCGCGCCGGACCGCTTCTTGCACTCTTTCCTGG
>JAABRB010000016.1 GCA_011391185.1 Betaproteobacteria bacterium | reverse complement strand
GCGGGTCGCGCACCAGTCCCAGTACACCTCCGGAACGAAGAGGAGCGGCGAGCCTTCGAAGTTGCGGCGCAGCTGGCTGGCATTGGCCGCCTCGCGCATGAGGTCGAGCTCCTCGTAGAGGTGCCGCGCGAATTCGGCGACGACCGCGCGCGGTCGAAGCCGGCGGCCTTCGGTCCACAGGCGCTCGACGAGCCATGCGCCGGTATCCATCAGTGCAAGGTCGCGGCGGATGCCCGGTTCCATGTCCGGCCGCAGCACCTTGACGGCAACCTCGCGTCCGTCGGGCAGCGTGGCGAGATGCACCTGCGCAATCGATGCGCTCGCGACCGGATTCGTCTCGAAGGACCCGTAGAGATCGGCAAGCTTCTTTCGGAACGACCGCTCGATCTCGGTAATCGCCTGCTCGCCAGGGAAGGGCGGCACCTGATCCTGGAGCTTGGCGAGTTCCTCGGCGAGGTCCGGCGGCAGCAGGTCGCGCCGCGTCGAGAGCACCTGACCGAACTTGACGAAGATCGGGCCGAGCGTCTCGAGCGCGCGGCGCAGCCGCACGGCGCGCGGCTCGCTCAGCTTGCGGAACGCGAAAACCCGGCCGAATGCGCGCGCGGCGGCACCGATCGGAGCGTCGATCGGCGCGAAGAACTCGTCGAGGCCGAACCGGTAGGCCACGGCGAGGATACGGGCGAGACGCAGGAGGCGACGCATGGGGCGGGTGAGAGGTGGAGCGGCGAATCTAACCGGATTCGCCGGGTGGGGCAAAGGCGCGGGTCAAAGGAGTTAACACTGAATCCAAACCACCCCGCCCCGCGTTTGCGGGGCACCCCTCCTTGAAAAGGAGGGGAAAAAGCCCTAGCCCTCCCCTCCTTTTCAAGGAGGGGTGGCGGGCGAAGCCGACGGGGTGGTTGCTCTTTCATGCATCCCACCACCTCTACTTCACGCCCAACGCAGCCAGCTGCCGATCGTGCACCCGCGCCAGAAGCAGTTGCGCGACCGCCGCGCCCACGAGCGCGAGGAACATGTCCCATTGCGTGTCCCAGGGGTCGCCCTGGGTGCCGAGGAATTCGTGCGCACCCGCGCCGAAGATCACCGCCGTCCACCATTCGATCATTTCGTAGCAGGCACTGATCGCAAGCGCCACGCACAGCGCGAGAAAGAAAAGCATCCTGCCGGGCTTCAAAGGCGTGGCGCGGAGCAGGATTTCGCGGGCGATCATCGCGGGGACGAAGCCTTGCGCAACGTGACCGATGCGGTCGTAGGGGTTGCGGGCGAGGTCGAAGACGTCCTGCAGCCAGAAGCCGAGCGGCACATGGGCGTAGGTGTAGTGCGCGCCGAGAATCAGGATGAGCGCGTGGACGAAGATGAGCCGGTAGGCGAGCGGAGTGAGCGGGAACGCACGCCAGGTTGCGAAGAGGAGCGGGATCGCGATCACCACCGGCGCCGCCTCGAGCGCCCAGGTGCCGAGTTCCCGGGGCCGGACGGCGGACACCCCGAGTGCGACGAGAAGAACGACGGCGAGCGCGATCGGCTCGCGCCATGCTGCCGCTTGACGGGTTGCGGCGACGCTCAGCCGAGCGCCTCCCCGAGCTCCGCGATCAGATCCTCGACGTCCTCGACGCCGACCGACAGGCGCACCAGTCCGTCACTGATGCCGAGATCGGCGCGCACGCCTGCCGGCAGCGACGCGTGCGTCATGATCGCGGGATGCTCGATGAGGCTCTCCACGCCGCCGAGGCTTTCCGCGAGCGCGAAGAGTTGGCAGCGCTCCAGGAACCGCCGCGACGCCTCGATCCCGCCTTTGAGCACCGCCGTCACCATGCCGCCGTAGCGCCCGTTCATCTGGCGGTCGGCCAGCGCTTTCTGCGCATGGCTCGCGAGTCCCGGGTAGTACACGCGCTCCACTTTCGGGTGCGCCTCCAGGAACTGCGCAATCGCCATCGCGCTGGCGCAATGGCGCTCCATGCGCAGCGCGAGCGTCTTCAGCCCGCGCAGCACGAGAAAGGCGTCGAACGGGCTCGGCACACCGCCCACCGCGTTCTGCAGGTACGCGAGCCGGTCGCGCAGGGCGTCGTCTTCCCGGATGACCGCGATGCCGCTGATCACGTCGGAATGACCGTTCAGGTACTTGGTGGCCGAGTGCACCACGATGTCGAAGCCGTGCTCGAGCGGACGTTGGACCCAGGGCGAAGCGAACGTGTTGTCGCACACGGCCAGGATGCCGCGCTTGCGGGTGATTTCCGCGACCGCCGCGAGGTCGACCAGCTGGAGGAGCGGGTTGGTCGGAGACTCCACCCACACCATACGCGTGTTCGGGCGCAGCGCCGGCTCAAGCTTGGCGGGATCGGAAAGATCGACGAAGCTGAACTCCAGGCCGGCCGAGCGGCGCCGCACGTTCTCGAAGAGGCGGTAGCTTCCACCATAGAGATCGTGCATGGCTACGACGTGCGACCCCGTTTCGAGCAGTTCCAGCACCGTGCCCATTGCCGCGAGACCCGACGCGAAAGCAAAGCCCGCGAAGCCGTTCTCGAGGCTCGCCACGCACGCCTCCAGCGCGTCGCGAGTCGGGTTGCGGGTGCGAGCGTAGTCGAAGCCCTTGTGCACGCCGGGGCTCGATTGCACGTATGTCGAGCTCGCGTAGATGGGCGTCATGATCGCGCCGGTGGTCGGATCCGGCGACTGCCCGGCGTGGATCGCGCGCGTCCCGAAGCGATGCTGCGGCTTGTTTCGATCGGCCATCGCTTCCGCTCCTCGTCAGTCTCTGCTGCCGGCGCCGCGCGCAGCGACCACCCGCTGAACGCGCTTCTCGAGCCGCTCCACGGCATCGCGAACTTCGTCCACGTCGTGCCCGAATGTCGCGAGCTCGTGCGGATGCACCAGCAGCCCGGCCTCGTCCTTGAGGTACTCCGCGACGTTCTGGCCGAACCGCTCGGCGGCCTGGCGCTGCCATGCGGCGAAGTCACGCGCGGCGCCCGTCATGCGATGCGCGGCGACGTCGCCGACCATGCGCGAGAGATCCTCCTCGATGTCCCAGCGCAGATTGTGAAACAGGAACTGGATGGCACCGGCAAGTCCGACGTCCCCGTCCAGATGCACCTCACGCAGCGCGCGCTCGTCCCGCGCGAGGATCCGCGGCAACGCGGCCGGCGAGATCGTGAGCGTCAGCGCGACATCGTCGGCCGTGCCGGGCCCGACCTGGCCCGAGTCGTCGATCTCCAGAACAAGATCGGGCAGCGGAGCGACGCGGAATCGCACGCGCCGGCCGGCGAACGGAACGAGCCGGTCGCGCGCCCATTGCTCGCGGGCGAGCAGGTGATTGATGAACGCCGCGGCGGGGAGGTCGATCATTCGGGCCGGGACGCTCTTGCCATCCCCCGCGGCGCGCAATACGAGGGTCGCTTCACTTGTGTCGCGCGGCCAGGAACTGGACGACGTCGATCTTGCTGATGATGCCGACCACCTTGCCCCCTTCCACGACGACGGCCACGTTTTGCGCATCGAATACCGACTGGACGACCGTCAGCGGATCATCAAGCGCGACCTGTCCTTCCAGCGCCTCGGCAACGCCGCTCACCGGATCGTTCGCGGTGCAGCGGCCGCTCACGAGACTCTGCAGGATGTCGAGCTCGTGAACCATGCGCAGGGCACTGCCGTCATCGGGCCCCCGCAATGGCAGCTGTGAGAAGCCGAGCGTCGACATGCGACCCGCCACGTGGCCGATGCTTTCGCCCGGGTCCGCGAATTCCACCTTGCCGCCCTTGAGTTTCAGGATGTCGCGCACCGTGCCCAGGCGTTCTCCGGGTCCGACGAAGCCCATGTCCTGCATCCAGGTGTCGCTGTAGAGCTTGCTGAGGTAACGGTCCCCGGAATCCGGAATGATCACGACCACGGTCTTGCCAGGGCCGAGCTCGCGGGCGGCCTTGAGCGCGCCCCATATCGCAGTGCCGGTCGATCCTCCCGAAAAGATGCCTTCCTCGCGTGCCAGCCGACGAGTAATGTGAAACGAATCGCGGTCCGACACTTCGATGATCTCGTCGATCACCGAAAAATCGAGCGTGCCCACCATGAAGTCGTGGCCAATGCCTTCCACCCGGTAGACGGATGGCTTCGGTTCGACGCCCTTGTAGTAGAGGTCGTGATAAATGCTCCCGCGCGGATCCGGGCAGACAACGCGCACGGTACGCCCGGCCGCCGCTGCCTTTTCCTTGAGATACTTCGCCGCACCGGAGATCGTCCCGCCGGTGCCGATACCGCCCACCAGGCAGTCGATGCGCCCGTCGGTGTCCTCCCAGATCTCCGGACCCGTCGTGAGGTAGTGCGCCTCCGGATTCGCCATGTTGAAGTACTGGTCCGTGTAGAGGGCGTCCGGCGTCTCGCGCGCGATGCGCTTCGCGGTCTCGACGTAACTCTCGGGATGGTCGTGCGGCAGGTCGGTGCGCGTGATCACCACCTCGGCGCCGTACGCCTTGAGCATGTCGATCTTCTCCTTGCTCATCTTGTCCGGCATCGTGCAGATGCAGCGGTAGCCGCGCACGCTGGCCACCATGGCGAGCCCGAGACCGGTGTTGCCCGAGGTGCTCTCGACCAGCGTCGCACCCGGCTTGAGCAGGCCGGCCTCCTCGGCGCGCTTGACGAGATTGACCGCGATGCGGTCCTTGACCGACCCCGTGGGGTTGAAGTACTCGAGCTTGGCATAGACCGTCGCCATGCCCGGCGAGACGATGCGATTCAGCCGCACCAGCGGCGTGCGGCCGACCAGGTCGAGGACGCTTTCGAAGAATCTCATCGGTGTACGGTACGTGTGGTCGATCGAATGTACCACTCAGCCGGCAGCGATGCAGGCCGGAAAGTAGGTGCGCACGGCGAGCAACTCGGCGTACGGCGGCTCGGTCGAGAACCGAGCCGCCGTGACGGGCGAAGCCACGCAACGCCCAACGTTCCGCGGCGGCGCTTACAACTCGAGGTATTGCTGCCGGATCGCGGCGTTCTCGCGAAATTCGACTGCGGTGCCGTGATAGCGCACGTGTCCCTTCTCGAGGATGTACACGCGATCCGCGAGCTGGAGGCAGAATTCGACGCTCTGCTCGGCGAGGAGGATGGTCAAACCGTCGCGCTTCAGCTCGCCGATCCGCTCGCGCAAGGCGTCGACGACGAGCGGCGCGAGGCCCTCCGAGGGCTCGTCGAGCAGCAGCAGCTCGGGATTGCCCATGAGCGTCCGCGCGATCGTGAGCATCTGCTGCTCGCCGCCGGACAGATGGCCACCCTGCCGCTGCGCGAGCTCGCGCAGCTTTGGAAAGAGGTCGTAGACCCGATCCACGGTCCACTGCCCCGCGCCCCGCGCCGCGACGTCGAGGTTCTCCCAGACGGTGAGCTCGGCGAAGATGCGGCGATCTTCCGGGACGAACCCGATGCCGAGGTTGGCAATGCGATGTGGCGCCATCTCCCGGATGTCGCGGTCTTTCCAGGTCACACGGCCTTGGTGCGCGGGCGTGAGCCCCATGATGCTGCGCATGGTCGTCGTCTTGCCGACGCCATTGCGACCGATCAGGCACACGCACTCGCCCCGCGCAACCTCCAGCGACACGCCGAACAGCACTTGCGAGAGTCCGTAGCGGGTATGGATATCGTCCACGACGAGGATCGGCGCGCTCATGCGTGGCGCTCCCCGAGATAGACGCGTCGCACTTCCGGGTCGCGGCGCACGTCCGCGGGGGCGCCGTCGGCAATCACCAGGCCCTGGTGCAGGACCGTGACCCGCTGCGCGATCGAGAACACCACTTCCATATCGTGCTCGGTGAAGAGCAGCGTGAGATTGCGCTCGCGGGCGAGCCGCTCGATCAGCGCGATCGAGTCGCGGGTCTCGGACGCCGACATGCCGGCAGTCGGCTCGTCGAGCAGCAGGATCTCGGGCTCCAGTGCGAGCGCAATGGCGAGCTCGAGCTGCTTCTGGGCGCCGTGCGACAGGAGTCCGGCCGTCTCACTCGCCCGGCCCTGGAGCCCGACGGCCACGAGCAGTGCCTCGGTCTCCGTCCGGTACAGCGGGCCGACGCGGTCGAACATGTTCCAGCCGCGCCCGCGGTGGCACACGTACGCGGCCTGGACGTTATCGAACACGGTGAGCCGCGGGAAGACGTTCGTGCGCTGAAACGAGCGACCCATCCCGAGACGGCAGAGATCGTGCGGCGCAATGCCGGTCACGTTACGGCCCTTGAAGCTCACCGTGCCGTCGTCGGGCTCGATATGACCCGTGATGAGGTTGAACAGGGTGGTCTTCCCGGCTCCGTTCGGGCCGATGACCGCGCTGATCGACCCCTGCGGCACGTCGAAGCTGACGCCGCCCACGGCGCGAAAGCCGTCGAAGCTCTTTGCGATCCCGCGCACCTCAAGCACGGCGCTGCTTCGCGATCACGCGGTTCACGAGCGCACCCGCCGCGCCCGCGATTCCACTCGGAAACACGAACAGCAGCACGATGAGGATCGTCCCCAGGATGAGCGGCCAGTACTGGGTGTGCGACACGATCTGCTGGTTGAGCCAGAGGAGCGCCGCCGCCCCGACGGCAGGTCCGTAGAAGCTGTGCATGCCGCCGAGCAGCGTCATGATCAGCACCTCCGCCGACTTGTTCCAGTACGCGAAGTCGGGGAAGACGCCGCGATTGAAGATCCCGAACAGCCCGCCGGCGAGCCCGGCGAACGTTCCCGCGAGCACGAACGCCACGTGCTCGTAGCGCCGCACGTTCACGCCGATGAACTCCGCGCGCTCGGGATTCTCCCGGATCGTGGTGAGCATGCGCCCGAATGGGGAGTCGACGATGCGCCGGAGGGCCCAGAAGCTGGCGGCGACCAGCAGCAGCGTGACGAAATAGAAGTACTCGGACGCGCGCCAGCCGCCGAGGAATGGAATGATCTCTCCCGCGCGCTCGAGCCATGCGAAGTCCGGATACGGGATTTCCGGCATGCCCTGCTCGCCGCCGGTCACCTCGTTCCACTTGAAGCAGATCGCCCAGACGATCTGCGCAAACGCGAGCGTGAGCATCGCGAAGTAGATGCGCGTGAGCCGCACGCAGAAGAAGCCGAACACCAGGGCGGCGAGCGCCGCGGCAAGACCTGCCGCCGGAAATGCGAGCAGGAAGGGCACGCTGAGCTTCTTCATCAGCAGGCCGGTGGTGTAGGCGCCGATCCCGAAATAGGCGGCGTGACCGAAGGACACGAGCCCCGTGTAGCCGACCAGGAGATTGAGGCTCATCGCGAACAGCGCCCAGATCGCGATGTCGTTCGCCAGGAATGTGTAATACCGCGAGCCGAACACCGGAACGAGAAACGCCGCGACGAGAACGATCAGCACCCAGGGAAAGCGCGCTCTCATTTCATGGGCCTTCCCAGGAGACCCCACGGCCGCAGGATCAGGACGGCGGCCATGAGCGCGAACACCGCGAAGATCGAGAATCGCGGAAAGAACAGGATGCCGAAGGAAAGCACCTGCCCGTAGATGAGCGCGCCGAGGAACGTTCCCCAGAACGAGCCAAGACCGCCGATCACCACCACCACGAACGCCTCGACGATGATCTCGGTGTCCATCCCGGGCACGATCGACCGTACCGGAGCCACCATGGCGCCGCCGAGCCCGCCCAGGAACGACCCGAGCGCGAACACGCCGGTGTAGAGCGCGCTCACGTTGACGCCGAGCGCGCCCAGCGTCTCCCGGTCGAGGGCGGCGGCCCGGATGAGCCGACCCATGCGCGTGCGCTGCAGAACGACCCAGAAGGCGACGGCTATCGCGAGGCCGAGCGCGAGGATGAACAGGTTGTAGTAGGGGATCGTGGCGCCGAAGAGCGAGACCGCGCCGGTCAGCTCGGGCGGGCGCACAATGCTTTTCTGCTGGGTGCCCCAGAAGATCTTCGCCACGTCGCTGAGGACGAGAACGAGCGCGTAGGTGAAGAGCAGCTGATAGAGCTCCTCGCGGCCGTACAGGTGCCGCAGCAGAAATCGCTCGACCAGTCCGCCGACGATCGCCACCGCGAGCGCCGCACCCAGCGCGGCGATCCAGAACATCCCGTGCTCCGTCCCGACCCACTGGACGAACTGGTAGGCGCCGTAGGCGCCGAGCATGTAGAACGTTCCGTGCGCGAAGTTGAGCACCCGCAGCACGCCGAAAATCAGCGACAGGCCGGAGGCGATCAGGAACAGGAACATCGCCGTCGTCAGGCCGGACACCGACTGGGCGAATATGAACGAGAGCTCAGGCACGGTTGCGGCGGATCATTGCGGGACCGCCCGGGCGCCGCAGCCTGCTGACAATGCACGCAAGCGCGCCGGTGCGGGCATCAGTGCCCGCACCGGCGTCGCTGCGTCCGGCGCCGGGTTCTGTGGTCCGGATACCCCCGGGGAAACTGCACGCCGGACCGGTCAGTCCAGGAACCGGGTCGGATCGACGTACGTCACCGGCTTCATGATGGCGAACGGATACTTCGGATCCATCACGGTCTTGCCGAAGAGCGTCCCGCGATTGAGCTGGTGGTCCTTCGCGCGGATCGTGAGGCGACCCACCGGCGTGTCGACCGCCAGGCCCCCGAGCGCTTGTGCCACCTTCTCGGAGTCGGTTGCCCCGGCCTTCTTGATGGCCTCGGTGAGGAACTGCAGACCGATGTAGCCCTGGATCGCCCAGGAGGACGGGTGCTCGTCCTTCAGGTATTTCGCCAGCCGCGCCGTGTACGCCTTGTGGGCCGGCGGACCGCCATCCCAGTAGAAGGCGTCGTAGGAGTTGCCCCAGATGCCGACCGGATACTCTTTGCCCATGGTCTTGGTCGTCTCGGGCGAGCCGGCCTCGCCCACTGCCATGACGTTGTTCTTGACGGCCTCGAAGTAGCCCAGGGGCTTGGCCTGCTTGACCATGGTCACGAAATGCCCGCCCCAGATGGACGAGAAGACCGCCTCCGGCTTCTTCGCCATCTGCGCCGTCAGGAACGGCGAGTAGTCCTGCTCACCCAGCTTCGGCCACTGCTGGTCCACGATCTCGACGCCGGGAAGGATCTTCTTGAGGTGCTCCACGAACGCCTTGGTGACATCGTGGCCGAAGGCGTAGTCGGGGCTGATCGTGGCCACCCGCTTGACGCCCCACTTGGCCACGACCTCCGCCGCGCTCCGGCCGGTGATGTCGGTGTTGGTGGCCACCCGGAAGACGTACGGATGGAGCTTGTCGGGCGCGGTGAGCTGCATGGTCTGCGGGATGGGCGCGATGAAGACGATCTTGTTCTCCTTCGCCACGACCGACACCGCCGGGCCTTCCGCCGAGGTGAGCGTGCCGACCAGGAAGTCCACGTTTTCCTTGAGAACCAGCTCGCGCGCCACGCGCACCGCCTCGTCGGCGTTGCCCTTCGTGTCGCGTGCGAGCAGCTCGATCTTGCGGCCGAGCACGCCGCCCTTCGCGTTCACCTCCTCGACGTACATCTGCGCGCCCTTGAGCGCGGGCTCGCCGAAGAGCGCGCCGGGCCCGGACAGGATCATCGGGAAACCGACCTTGATGGGCTTCTGTGCGTAAGCGGCGAGCGGCGCCGCGAGTGCCGCTGCCAACAACATTGTCATGACGCGTAGCATGGTCTCACTCCTCCTTTTCAGATCGACTGCGGGACTTCTCGACACCCTGCCGCACGCGGGCCTTCACTCGACCGGTGGCGTGCCGCAGGGAAGTTTTCAGGCAAGGTTGCGCGTGAACCATGCGCCGCCTTTCATGACCGACAGGCGCGTCCGGTCCTGCAGGATCGCGATGTCGGCGAGCGGGTCGCCGTTCACGACCACCAGGTCCGCCAGCTTTCCCGGCTCGAGCGTGCCGATGCGGTCCTGCATGCGCATGAGCTCGGCGCCGTTCCGGGTGGCGCAGCCGATCGCCTCCAGCGGCGAAAAGCCGAGGATCCTGACGAAGACCTCGATGTCCTTCGCGTACTCGCCGTGCGGGTTCCATGCGAATCCGAAATCGCCGCCCGGGCACATGCGGATGCCGAGCTCCCGCGCGCGCCGGTAGGTCTCGGCCGCCTGCGCGATCTCCTCCCGCAGCCCGGCGGGCCCGAATATCGCCTCCGTGATCCCGAACGCCGGCCCGTTCTCGATGATCGAGTAGAGGTAGCGCAGTCCGGGCACGATGAAGAGCCCCTTGTCCGCGACCATGCGCAGCGTCTCGTCCGACGCGTAGGTCGCGTGCTCGATCGAGTCGACTCCCGCCTCGGCGGCCACCCGGCTCGAGCGCTCGCCGCGCACGTGCGCCGCCGCGATTCGGTTGCGCATGTGCGTCTCTTCGACCAGCGCCTGCACTTCCGGCAGCGTGTACGTGCAATCCGCGATCGGCGTGTGCGGAAGGAGGGCATCCCCGCCGATGTAGCACTTGATCACGTCGGCACCGTCCTTGATCGCCCGGCGCACTGCATGGCGGATCTGGTCGCAGCCGTCCGCAATCATTGCGAGCCCTTCCATCCCGAGCTTGAGATAGGACGGGTTCCAGTCGGCCATGCCGCCGGTGGCGACGATATCCCGGCTGGCGGCGAGCAATCGTGGGCCGGGAAAGAGGCCTTCGTTGATCGCGCGCTTGAGCGCGGTGTCCACCGCATGTACCGATCCGGCCGAGCGCGCGGCGGTATAGCCGTGCGCAAGCGCAAGCTCGGCGTTCTTTGCCGAGACGAGCGTCGAATATTCCGGCGGACAGTTGAGATCCAGGTCGGCGATCACCGTCACGTTGTTGTACGAGAGGTGCATGTGCGACTCGACCAGGCCGGGGATCACCGTCCGCCCGCCGAGATCGATCGTCTCCACGCCGGGCCCCGAAGGCTCGTCGCCGATGCGTAAGAGTCCCGCATGGGTCAGGCGGTCGCCTTCGACGATGATGGCGCACGCGTCTCGTGCCGGCGCACCCGTGCCGTCGATCAAGCGCAGGTTTCTGAGCAGGCGGAGCATGTTGGTGGCTGAGGAATCCAGCGAGCGCGACGATATCAGAGCGCGGCACGGCCGGGGACCGCAACGCGGATCCGGTACACCGATGTCGATGCCGTGATGTAGAGGCTTCGCAGATCCGCATCGCCCCAGGCCATGTTCGCGGTGCCCTCCGGCACCTGGATCACGCCGAGACAGACCGCGGCCGGATCGAAGACGTGAATGCCGCCCGGACCGCAGCAGTACACGTTGCCTGCCGAGTCGATCTTCATGCCGTCGGGCGCGCCCGCGCCCGCGCCGGTCGTCTCCGCCCACACTTTCCCGCCCGTCAGCGAACCGTTCGCACCGACATCGAAGACGCGGATGTGCTGTCGCTCGGTGTCGTTGACGAACAGACGCCGCCCGTCGAGCGAGAAACAGAGCCCGTTGGGCTGCCCGAAGTCGCTGGCCAGGAGGACGGAGGACTTCGGATCCGTGCCGACGCGATACACGCCGCGAAAATCGAGCTCCGGCTCGCGCAGGACACCGTAATACTCCATGCGCCCGTAACTGGGGTCGGTGAAGTACACCGCCCCGTCCGCGCCGCACACGATGTCGTTGGGGCTGTTGAGCTGCTTGCCCTCGTAATGCGTCGCGATGGCGACGACTGCGCCGTCCTTTTCGGTCCGCGAGACGCGGCTCGACGCGTGCTCGCACGCGAGCAGCCTGCCCTGGCGGTCCCAGGTGAGGCCGTTCGACATGTTGCACGGCTTGCGGAACGTGCTGACGCCGTCGGCCGCCGACCAGCGCCGGATGTGGTCGCCCGGCATGTCGCTCCAGAGCAGGTACGCGCCGGACGGATGCCAGAGCGGCCCTTCCGTGAACAGGCATCCGGTGGCGATGCGCTCGAAGCTGACG
The DNA here is from genome assembly GCA_011391185.1 of Betaproteobacteria bacterium. Next base: position 9,595 of record JAABRB010000016.1, on the reverse strand, counting down.
CCCGCGCCCACCACGGCGGCGAAGCGCTGGTCGCGGACCTCGACGGTCATTTCTTCATTCGCTCGCCGGGCTTGCCGGCCGAGTACCAGAGCGGCGGATCGACCTCGTCGACGATCACCCACACCGCTTCCCGCGGCAGCTTCGTAATCCCGACGATCGTGTCGGTCACGCCCTTGGCGATCTCGTCGAGCTTGGCCTTGTCCCAGCCTTCGTAGATCCGGATGTTCACGAATGGCATTGGCATCTCCTCCGTCGCGCTCCGCCGGTCGATGGCCGGAGTCCCGTCAGTCGAGCATAGGACGGGGGATGCGGCACGACTTGTCATCCCGTCTGATTTCGCGCCGCGCCGCGGGGACGCCGGTGCCGCCGTGCGGGGAGGATCATCATCGCCACCACCCGCCGATTCGCATTCCGCATCGCAACAATCCGCGGTTCGGTCAGCCGGCGCGTGGTGATGGATGGGGAAATGCGAACCCCTCGCACGCGTCGCGCGGCGGCATTGAAAGATTTTCCGGAAAGGCGCAATGTTCCTGACGCTGCGCGGTCGCGCCGGAAGGGCGCCAACCGTGTACTGCACCAACTACTTCGACCACTCCGGCGCAACGCGTGCAGCCGGAGGGCTGCTGGCGAACACTTTCCAATCCGGGGAGCAGGCGTGGCGAAATCGTGTCGGGTGCACCATTCCCTGCTCGGACGCGTGACCGTGCTCGAGTTGACGCGCTCGGGGGCGGCGCACGCCCACTCGCATCCGCATCTGCTGCTGAAGCTTTCCGGGGCCGACGGTTGCTTCGAGGTCGGCGGCAGTCCCTACGCCCTCACCGACACTCAGGCGGTACTCGTCAATAGCTGGGAGCCACACGCGTACCGCCATGCCGAGGGTACCCGGCCGACCTTCGTCCTTGCGGTCTACCTCGATCCGCGCGCCGAACCCGCGTCGAGCGCGACGTTGCGTTTCGCGGCGAGCAGCATGCCCATTACGCGCGCGGTGCGGTCCCCGGCCGAAGCGATCGTGCGCGAGCTCGATCGGTTCTCCCGTTGCGATGCGCGTACCGTGGAATCGGCGCTGCGCGCGCTGCTCGACGCGGCCCCCACCGAGTGGAGCAATGCGCCGGCCGAGTGCGGCCGGCCCTGCCTCGCGCGAGGCCGATCGCGTCTCGATCGGCGCGTCGCCCGTTGCATGGAGTACATGCGCGAGCACCTGGACGCGCGGGAAGACCTGCGCGAGCTGGGCGCCCGGTTTGGGCTGTCGCGCCCGCATCTCTTTCATCTTTTCCGGCAATCCACGCAGGTTACGCCGGGGATGTACTGGAATACCCTGCGCATGGAATTGGCCGTCACCCGGCTTGCCCGCAGCGATGCATCGGTCGGCCGCCTCGCGCAGGATCTGGGATTCTCCGAGCAGAGCAACTTCACCCGCTTTTTTCACGCCATCCAGGGCGTGGCGCCGAGCGACTACCGTGCCGCGGCGCTCGGCACGACACGCCCTGCGGGGACGGTGGTCTCGTAGAAGGCACCGGCACGTTCAGGTGGCTCAGGCCGGGCGCGCCGCTGCACGGCGCCGAACCGGTGACAGCGGAAAGTTGCTCAGACGGTCGCGCGGCGCAGCGCGTGCTTCAGGCCGTGGATCTCGCGCAGCAACGGCCGCAGGCCGCCGCGCTCCTTTGATGCGAGGATCGCGTCGCGCTTTTTCTGCAACTCGTTGATGCGCGTCTTGACCTTTGCCTTGTCGATGCCCTCGGCGTGATGGTGCGCGTGCATGTCCATGCCGAGCGCCGTGCACAGCGCTTTGAGCAGATGATCCTTGTTGAGCTGGGTGTAGCCCTTCACCGCCTCGTGTTCGAGACCCTTCGCGATCTCGCGGAGCTCAGTGACCTTCTTGTGCTTGAGTTCCTCGTACGTGTGCGCCATGCGTCGTCTCCTGTTTCGGCCAGATTTACGTGATTATGACAGCGAGCGGCGGATGCTCGCAGGCCGCCGGGTGGGGTGGTGTTGTGAACTGATCGAAGCCGCAACCACCCCGGCGCTTCGCGCCACCCCTCCTTGAAAAGGAGGGGTGGGTTCAAGGCTTTTTCCCCTCCTCTCCGAGGAGGGGTGGACGCGTAGCGGCCGGGGTGGTGTAGTGAGCTGATCGAAACCGCAACCACCCCGGCGCTTCGCGCCACCCCTCCTTGAAAAGGAGGGGAGGGTTCAAGGCTTTTTCCCCTCCTCTCCGAGGAGGGGTGGACGCGTAGCGGCCGGGGTGGTGTAGTGAGCTGATCGAAACCGCAACCACCCCGGCGCTTCGCGCCACCCCTCCTTGAAAAGGAGGGGTGGGTTCAAGGCTTTTTCCCCTCCTCTCCGAGGAGGGGTGGACGCGTAGCGGCCGGGGTGGTGTAGTGAGCTGATCGAAACCGCAACCACCCCGGCGCTTCGCGCCACCCCTCCTTGAAAAGGAGGGGAAAAAATACTACGCCTCCAAGAAAAAAGCCGCCCTCGGGCGGCTTTTTCCGTGCACCGGGAACGCTCACGAGACTTGCTGAATTCCCGCGAGCAGCCAGCCGGATTGACCCTTTTCAGGTTTCTGCAGGTTCCAGACTTCCTCGAACGGCGTCGGTGCGCCGTCGCGCTCCTCGCGCAGCATCCCGGAGAAACGGATGCTCGCCCAGTGCTTCCCGCCCTCGGTCACCACCTCGAGCAGGTCGGCGTTCAACGTCACGACGTCCGTCTGGCCGCCCGCGGCACTGTGAGCCGTGACGTCGCGCTCGAGCGCCTCGAACATCTCCTCGGTAACGAGGTCGCGAATCGATTCCAGGTCGCCGCGGTCGTTCGCGGTCTGCATCGCGACGAAGCTCTTGCGCGCCTGGCGTAGGAACCCGTCGGTGTCGAAGCCGGCCGGAATCCGCGCCGCTGACTGACCGACTCCCGGGACTGCCGCCAGGTTGGGCATTTGCGATGGCGGCGGCGCGGCCACGGTCTCGCGACCCAATCCGGCGTACTGCATGCCCGGCGACTGCGGCTCAATGCGCGGACGCATGGCTCGCATCACGAATCCAATCAGGACCACGATCGCGACCCCGATCAGCAGCGCCGTCAAAATCGAGCCGAGTTGGTCGCCGAAAAGGTAAGCGAGCCCCAGTCCGGCGGCGAGGCCGGCCAGCGGCGCGAGCCAACGTCCGGCCCCGGCTTTGGGCGCGCCCTGCGGCGACTGCTGGGACGCCGCCGGCTGGGCGGGCTTTTGCGGGGTCACGGCCTGGCGCTGTGTCCCAAGACTGCGCGCCCCGCCGAAGCGCCGGGCCTCGGCGTCGGTCGGGAACAATCCCGCAACCATCACGGCGGCGAACACCGCCACCCAGAACGTTTTCATGGTCTTCCTCCAGTCAACGACGACGCATCTTAGCGAAACCCGGCGAAAAAGGGGCAACAACCCCGTTCGCACGCGATTCCTAGTATTTGAAGCCGCGGTGCAGCGCCACGACACCGGCGGCGAGATTCCAGTATTCGACGCTTTCCAGGCCGGCTTGTTCCATCAATTCCTTGAGTTCGGCCTGGTCCGGGTGCATCCGGATCGATTCGGCGAGGTAGCGGTAGGCCGCCTCGTCCCGGGCCACCCGGCGGCCGATCCAGGGCAGGACCTTGAACGAGTACCAGTCGTACGCAGGCGCGAGTGGCTTGGCCACTTTCGAGAACTCCAGCACGAGCAGCCGGCCGCCTGGCCGCAGCACGCGGCACATCTCCGCCAGCGCGCGATCCTTGTGGGTCATGTTGCGCAACCCGAAGGCGACACTCACGCAGTCGAAACAGTCCGCCGGAAATGGCAGCGCCTCGGCATCGCACTGCGCAGTGGGAGCGACCGTTCCGGCATCGAGCAGCCGATCGCGTCCGACGGCGAGCATCGCGCGATTGATGTCGGTCAGCCAGACTTCGCCACTTGGCCCGGCGCGCTTCGCGAACGCGCGCGCGAGGTCGCCGCTGCCGCCTGCCACGTCCAGCACCCGGCTCCCGGTATGCACGCCGCTTTTCGCCACCGCGAATGCTTTCCACAGCCGGTGCAGCCCGCCCGACATGAGATCGTTCATCAGGTCGTAGCGCTTCGCGACGGAGTCGAAGACGCCGGCGACGCGATTCGCCTTCTCGTCTTCGTGGACCTGCTGGTAGCCGAAATGGGTCTCTGGCATGAACGATACCTCGGCGCGTCAGTGCTTCCCGCCGCCCGACGGTTTCACAGACACGAAATTCGTCGTGCTCGCCGGCTCGCGCGCACGGCTTCGGGGAACGACAATGATAACCGACCTGCCCGAGTGCGCCGCGCGCCGGCCGCCGGCCTGTAACCAGACTGTCACCGGAACGCCCTACAATGGCCCGCGACGTCTGCTTCCCGAGGGATTTCCGTGCCTGCTGCAATACTCGTCGTCGAAGACGAACCCGCGATCCAGGAGCTTCTGGCGGTCAATCTCGAGCACGCCGGCCACAGCGTGCTGCGTGCGCGTGACGCGGAACAGGCCACGAAACTCGTCCGGGACGTGCTGCCCGATCTGATCCTGCTCGACTGGATGCTGCCGGGGCAGTCGGGTGCGGCGTTCGCGCGCGCGCTGCGGCGGGACGAGCGCACGCGGCAGGTGCCCATCATCATGCTCACCGCCCGCGGTCAGGAGCAGGACAAGGTCACGGGGCTGGACGCCGGCGCGGACGATTATGTGACCAAGCCTTTCTCCCCGCGCGAACTCCTGGCGCGGATCAATGCCGTGCTGCGGCGGCGTGCTCCCCAGCATACCGGGGAACCCGCGGAGATCGGCGGGCTGCGGCTCGACCCCGCGACCCACCGGGTCAGCGCCGCGGGTCGAAATCTCGAGCTCGGCCCGACCGAGTTCCGGCTGCTCCATTTCCTGATGACCCATCCCGAGCGGGTGTACACCCGCGCCCAGCTGCTCGACCACGTATGGGGCGATCACGTCTTCCTCGAGGAACGCACCGTGGACGTACATATCCGGCGATTGCGCAAGGCGCTCGAGCCGACCGGGCATGACGGCCTGATCGAGACCGTGCGTGGCAGCGGCTACCGGCTTGCCGCCGTGCCGACCCCGCAAGCCTAGGAGCCTGTCGGACTTGGGTGTTCGAAAGCGAAACGGTGGGAGAGCGAGGACAGATTTTGACGATTTCGACGCGCATATCGGGAATATGTAAGGAGAAAGCGGCGAAATATGGACCGCTCTCCCGTCGTTGCAGCCGAATCATCCTAAGTCCGACAGGCTCCTAGGCTCCGGCGCCGAGATCCGCCTGGGTGTCGATGTCGCGCAGCACGCCGGGATCGTCAACCTCCACGACGCGGATGCGTGCGTGATCGCGTTTCAGCACTGCACGGGCGCCCGCGTCACCCGTCAAGGCGGAGAGGTCCTCCCGGTAACCGGCCGCGAAACCGACAGGATGACCGCGCGCGCCGCGGTATTCCGGTGCCGCCAGGTCGGCGCCCTGGTACAGCGCCGCGGCGACCCGCCGGATGGATTCGGGCGCGACGAACGGCATATCCGCCAGCGCGACGATCCAGCCCCCTGCGTCCGACGTGGCCGCAATCGCATGCGCGAGCGAGTGCCCCATTCCGTCCGCCGCATCGGGGCAGACAGTGACTTCGACTCCGGCACCGGTCAACGCCCGCGCCAGCTCGGGCGCTCCCGGGCGAACGACCGCCACGACCCGGTCGAGCGCGCCGCGCAGATTGATTGCCGCAGCCACGGCAATCGGCGTTCCGTCCGGAAGCGCGTGAAGCAGCTTGTTCGCCTTGAATCGCGTCGATGCACCGGCCGCGAGCAGGATGCCGACGATCGGCGCGTTCAATGAGTGCTCAGCCGCCCGGAACGACACATCCCGCGGAGCTCCCGGCTTTCTCGGGCGCGACCAGTTCGGGAACACGCACGCCGTGGCGCACCGCGGTCATCTCCGCGAGAATCGCCACTGCAATCTCCGGGGGTGTCTTGCATCCAAGGTTGAGACCGACCGGACCGTGCAGCCGGGCGACCTCCGCGGCCGACAGATCGAACCCCGCGAGACGCTTGCGGCGGGCATCGTTGTTCTTCCTCGAGCCGAGCGCGCCGACGTAGAATGCCGGCGATTTGAGCGCCTCGAGCAGCGCGACGTCATCGAGCTTCGGGTCGTGGGTGACCGCGACCACCGCGCAGTGACCGTCGAGGTTCATCTGCAGGACGACGTCGTCCGGATAACCGCGGTTGACCATGGTGCCCGGCAGATCCCATTCATCGGCGAATTCCTCGCGCGGATCGCAGATCGTCACGTGATAATCGAGCGCCTGCGCCATCTGCGCAATATAGCGGGACAGCTGCCCCGCGCCGATGATCAGGATGCGCCAGCGCGGGCCGTGCACCGTCCGCAACGTCTTGCCGTCGAAGTGGAGCGCGTCGGCCCATTTTCCGGGCTCGAGCCGCGCCGCGCCGGTCTCCATGTCCAGGACCCGGGCAACCAGCTCGTGGCGCTCGACGATCGCAAGCAGCTCGTCGAGCTTCGATTCCTTTGACAGCGGCTCGAGGGCGATCTCGAGCGTGCCGCCGCAGGGAAGCTTGAAGCGCTCCGCCTGCTCCTTCGTGATGCCGTAGCTGATCATTCCCGGCTTGCCGCTCGCCAGTTCGCCGGCGTGGACCTTGTCGATCATGTCGTCCTCGACACAGCCGCCGGACACCGAGCCGATCACGTGTCCGTCGTCGCGGATCACCAGCATGGCGCCGACCGGCCGGGGCGCCGAGCCCCAGGTCCTGACCACCGTCGCGAGCGTGGCACCGCGACCGGCCTTGACCCAGCTCGCCGCGCTCCTGATGACTTCCAGATCAACGCTGTCCATCCGGTACCTCCGCAATACGTAGTGCCATAAGAAGATTCTACTCCCTTGCCGGTGCCGCGACGAAGCCTGGGGATGGACCGGAAGGTTACGAACAGGAGGAAACCGGCCGGTTTCCTCCCGTTACCCTCCTTCCCGCTCGGAGGCAGCAGATTGCGGAGCCGGTTGCTTCGGGCTATCGCATGGGCTAGGATTTGTGCACTTTTTGGCGGGCCCGTTCGGTGGTCCGCCCATTTCCCGAGCTACGCGACCTGAGGAGAGTTTCGCGCCGCAATTCTTCGAGTTCGTCGATTTTCCGGCGCCCCGGGGCGTCAGCCGCCAAGCACATCAAACACGAGCATCAGCGAAGGAGGAGTCATGCCAGTCAAAGTTTCCATGACCGTGAACGGCAAGCCGGTCGCGGCGGAAGTCGAGGAGCGCACGCTTCTCGTGAGCTTCATCCGCGAGAGCCTCCGCCTCACCGGGACCCACGTCGGCTGCGACACCGCGCAGTGCGGCGCCTGCACGATCGAGATGAACGGGGACGCGGTCAAGGCCTGCAACATTCTCGTGATGCAGGCCGAAGGCGCCAGGATCACCACGATCGAGGGCATCGCCGCCGCCGACGGCACGCTGCACCCGATGCAGGAAGCGTTTCGCGAGCACCACGCCCTGCAGTGCGGGTTCTGCACGCCGGGTATGGTGATCAGCGCCATCGACCTGGTGAAGCGCCATCCGAAGCCCACCGAGGAAATCGTGCGCGCAGAGCTCGAAGGCAACTTCTGCCGCTGCACCGGCTACCACAACATCGTCAAGGCCATTCTCGCCGCTGCGCCCAAAGTCGCGGCGTCGCGCTGAACGGCCGGGAGAACACCATGGCCAGCATGAATATCATCGGCACCTCGGTGAAGCGCAAGGAAGACTATCGCTTTCTCGTCGGAGGCGGCCAATTCACCGACGACTTCGCGCCGCATCACGCGACTTACGCCGTGTTCGTGCGCTCGCCGCACGCCCACGCGAAAATCAGGGGAATCAGGAAGGACAAGGCGCTCAAGAGCGCCGGCGTTCGCGCCGTCTACACGGGCGAAGACATCGCCAAGGCAGGGATCAACGGGCTGCCGTGCGGCTGGCTGATCACCGACGTCAACGGCCAGCCGATGAAGGAGCCGCCCTACCCGGCGCTCGCGCAGGGCAAAGCCCGCCACGTGGGCGAGCGGGTCGCGGTGGTGATCGCGGATACGCTCCACCAGGCGAGGGATGCCGCGGAGCTCGTCGCGGTCGACTACGAAGTCCTGCCTGCAGTCGTCAATGGCGCCGAAGCGCGGAAGAAGGGCGCGCCGGTGCTCCACGAAAGTGCGCCCGACAACACCTGTTATGTGTGGGCGCTCGGCGACAAGGCAAAGGTGGACGACGCCTTCAAGAGCGCGGCGCACACCACCAAGCTCGAGTTCATCAACAACCGGCTCATCCCCAACGCGATCGAGCCGCGCGCGGCGATCGGTAGTTACAGCCGCGCCGACGACTCCTACACGCTGCACGTCGCCAGCCAGAATCCACACGTCGAGCGGCTCCTCATGACCGCCTTTGTGATGGGGCTTCCGGAGCACAAGGTGAAAGTCATCGCCCCGGACGTGGGCGGTGGATTCGGTTCCAAGATCTACCTGTACGGCGAGGATGTCGTCGTCACCTGGGCCTCGAAGCAGCTCAACCAGCCGGTGAAGTGGACCGCCGACCGCGTCGAGTCGTTTGCCGCTGACGCGCATGGACGCGACCACGTCACGACTGCCGAGCTTGCGCTCGACAAGGACGGCAAGTTCCTCGCGATGCGCGTGCACACGACCGCGAATCTGGGCGCGTATCTCTCGACCTTCGGGTCCTGCGTGCCCACGATTCTCTACGCCACGCTGCTCGCAGGGCAGTACACCACCCCGGTGATCCATTGCGAGGTCACGGCAGTCTTCACCAACACCACGCCGGTGGACGCCTATCGGGGCGCCGGACGTCCCGAAGCGACCTACGTCGTGGAACGTCTCGTCGAGACGGCGGCCCGCGAGATGAAGATCGACCCCGCCGAGATCCGGCGGCGCAACTTCATCAAGAGCTTCCCGTACCAGACGCCGGTGGCGCTGATGTACGACACGGGCGACTACGGGGCCACGCTCGACGCGGCAACGAAGCTCGGTGATGTCGCCGGTTATGCGAAGCGCAAGGCCGAGTCGGCGGCGCGCGGCAAGCTGCGCGGGCTGGGCTACAGCTGCTACATCGAGGCATGCGGCATCGCGCCCTCCGCCGTCGCCGGGTCGCTCGGTGCCCGCGCGGGCCTCTACGAGGCGGGGGAAGTACGCGTTCATCCGACGGGCAAGGTCACCGTTTTCACCGGATCGCATTCGCACGGCCAGGGCCACGAGACGACGTTCGCGCAGGTGGTTGCCAGTCGCCTCGGCATCCCGATCGACGACATCGACATCGTGCACGGCGACACCAGCAAGGTTCTGTTCGGCATGGGCACCTACGGCTCGCGCTCGGGTGCTGTCGGCATGTCGGCGATCGTACAGGCGGTCGACAAGGTGATTGCCAAGGGCAAGAAGGTCGCTTCGCACATCCTCGAAGCCGCCGAGGGCGACATCGAGTTCAGCGACGGCAGGTTCAAGGTGGCCGGCACCGACAAGTCAGCGGCATTCGGCGAGATCGCGCTCGCGGCTTACGTGGCGCACAAATTCCCGACCGCCCAAATCGAGCCTGGGCTGAAGGAGCACGCGTTCTACGACCCGACCAACTTCACTTTTCCCGCCGGAA